>JAIYEJ010000272.1 GCA_027487055.1 Methylotenera sp.
CGAAAATGGCGATTATATTTATGGCAAGCGCCGCCTGCGCCAAATCGATAGCCGTTGCAGGCATCTAATGAAGCGCATGGATTTAGCCGAAATTGTCGAGGCCAGCCTACAACAACATTTAGAAAAAGTTTTTTTTGGTGCGTATGTCACTTTATTTAATTTGCACGATGATTCAGAAACTACATATCGTATTGTGGGTAAAGATGAGTTGGCGCCAAGTAAAGGTTATATTTCATGGGTATCGCCACTCGCCAAAGCCATGCTGGGCAAAGCAGTGGGTGATGTGATAAAAGCGCAAACACCTAAAGGCGAAGCTGAGTTTGAAATTATTGACATTCAATATCAGTTACCCAAGAAAACAACTTGAACTATTTATCTATAATATCTATCCTAATCTTATGAAGAAATTAATTTGTATATTTATGATGATTTGGCTACCTTGTTTTATGGTGGCGGCAAATGCTATGGGTATGCAAATGACGCTGAAAAACTCACTCCCGCATACCGATCAAATTGCTGAACATGTGCAAATGTTTTGTCACGAAGGGTTAAACCATAGCAAAACAAATGATAGCAAAACCAATCCTTCTTCTTCTCATCATTGTTCTTTTTGCGCATTTTGTGTAGTTGGTAGTGCAATTGCCTCTACCCATAAATTAAAAATGTCGCATATTAAAACAACCAATATTCAGCCAACATCATTCGATGTGGCTTTTTCATCCCAAGACTATCCCCCAGCCATCAAGCCACCCATATTAAATTAAATCCATAGGACAAATCCGTCCAGCAGTTTTAGATTTAATTTGATTGGAGGTTTTTCATGTTTAAAACCATAAGGTTGCATGCGTTGCTTGTTGCCCCATGCGTAATTTTTAGCTCACAACTTCATGCAGCAGCGCTGATGGGCTTTGAAGAGAGCGCCATGATGATGACCGAAATTGGTCGTTATAACCAAGAGTGGATGTTGAATTACTCCCCCAAACTTGGTTATGCGATTGGCGTAGAAGTGATGCGCATGTCTGGCAAACTTGAGCAAGCGACGACGCTTGTCGGGCTTAATTATACGGGGTTAATCAAGCGTTGGAACTTACCGCACGCACAAGTCAATGTGTGGTTTAACGGCAGTTTAGGCGAGGCGAGTGGGTTGTATGACGGTTTTGCATACACACCAAGCCTTCAATTTGACGCAGAAACCACACGACTTTATTTTCTAGCTAAAGCACGCCTCATTAGAACCAATAATATGAACTACGATACGGCGGTCGTGCAAACGGGTTTTTCGTTTTATGAAACCAGTTTTGATGGTACACAGCCATGGTTTGTGCTAGAGGCTAAAACCATGCGTAATACCGAACCAGCCTTGCAAGTCACACCAGCCCTTAGGCTGATTAACAAAAACTACTTTTTAGAACTTGGCGTCACCAACCCGTTTCAGGGAGAGGGCTTTGCCCCACGACTTAATGCCATGTTCGTATTTTAATAATTATTTAAAGGAATATATGATGAAAAAATACTCTGTTTTAGTTGCATTTTTACTCGCTTCACAATTAATAACAATGGTATCTGCAATGGCGACAACAAGCATCAAGGCAGAAGTTAACGGTATGGTGTGCGCCTTTTGTGCTAAAGGGATTGAGAAAAAGCTCAACGCTATGCAAGAAGGTAAAGGTGCGTTTGTAGATTTAAAAAGTCGTGTGGTAGTAATGGAGCTTAAAGATGGGGAAGATATACCTTTGGAAAAGTTTACGCAAGTGATTAAAAACGCCGGTTATGCAGTAACCAAGGTTGAAAAAGTACCGCAATCTGCTGAGGCAATTAAAGCTGAATTGCTTAAGTCGAAGGATGCAAAATAATGGCAGTGCAAACACAAGATGATGTCAATTTGTCTGCTGTTAAAACCGCACAAAAAGCCAATATATTGTCACTATTTACCAGTGGCTCAACCTTAATTTGTTGCGCTTTACCGGCTACTTTGGTGGCCATAGGCTCTGCGGCTACCTTAACCACTGTTGTGAGCAACTTTCCACAACTGATTTGGATAAGCGAGCATAAGCCTCTGGTATTTGGCTTAGCAGGTGCCATGTTGGTGATAGCAGGTTACTTACAATGGCAGACATGCAATGCACCTTGCCCAGCAGACCCTGCTTTAGCGGCGATATGTACCAAAACCCGTAAAAATGCATTCTTAGTTTACTGGATATCAGTTGTTATTTTTGCGATTGGCGCTGTTTTTGCGTTTATCGCGCCATATTTTGTTTGAATTGATCGTAGTATTCGGGCTTAATCGTACAACTTAATCTATTTAAGAAAAATGCGGTTAAGCCCTTTTTAAGGATATTTAAGATGACTTACTTACAGATTTAATACTTAATAACCGATGCTGTTTTGGTTTTGGTATCTGAATTGGCAAAAATGAGCGATAAATTGGGCGCTTAGGTTACTGCATTGCCTTTAATTACGGTGCTTTCGCTGATTTGGCTATTTATTGAAAAGCAGCCTATGAGTATAGTTTCTAATCAAGCTTATTACACGTTTTGGTATGTCATTCCAACCTTGCCGATGTTTTTATTGTTCACTTATTTGTTGCCTAAATTTGGTTCCTGGCTGACATTAATATTTGGCAACATGATCACTTTGGTGATTTTTTATGTTGATGCGCACTTACTGAAAAATTTTGGTGTGAATTTATTTTAAAGGACAGCGTATAGACAAATTGGATTAAATTTATAATTAACATATACTGTATTAACTAACTGAAATTAATTTTTTTGCCTATATGTTTTTTCGGTCAATATCACATCACTTATCAATTTTAAAAAATGTATTTCGCCAAATAGTTTGGCCTTTAATGTTAATTTTAAGCATTTATTGCTATTTTTTTGGCATGAAATTGCAACATCCTGTACTAGCTTTTAACTTCGCTTATTTTGGGTTGGCAGGTAGTTTATATTTTTTAGAGCGCGCAATGCCTTATGAATCAGCTTGGTTGTTCAGTGATGGTCAGATTCTAAACGACATTGGTCATACCATATTAACAAAGGGCTTAAGTCAGCTATTGACTACTTCTGCCACACTTTTTGGCTTGGCTGAATTTGGCCCATCAACTTCATTTGGCTTTTGGCCAGAAAGTTGGCCTTTATTTTTTCAAGTGTGTTTAGCGTTAATGATTGCTGAGTTCGGCTTATATTGGGCGCATCGCTTGGCCCATCAATGGTGGCCTGCGTGGTGTTGGCACGCGGTACATCACTCGGTCACCAAACTTTGGTTCGTGAATACGGGGCGTTTTCATCTATTTGATTCTTTATGGAAAAGTGCGTTTGCCTTAAGCCTAGCGTTGCTGGCAGGTGCGCCAAAAGATATAGTCATGTGGGTGTTAGTGATTACGGCTTTTATTGGTTTTTTAACGCATTGCAATGTGGATATGCGTTGTGGTTGGCTTAACTGGATTTTTAATACACCACAATTGCATCGCTGGCATCACAGCCAAGTACTAGAAGAAGGCAACAAAAACTATGGTGAAAACCTAATCATTTGGGATATTGTGTTTAGTACACGATTTTTACCATCTAACCGTAAACCGCCGCTTGATATTGGTTGTGCTGACCCTGTTCCTAAGAAGTTTTTAGGTCAAATCGCATATCCAGTTACGGCGTGGTTGAAACGCCAAAAAATGTGAAAAAACGCTGGGATATTTTCTGCAAAATTGTCGATAACTTTGGCGACATAGGCATTTGTTGGCGCTTGGCAAAGCAATTAAATGCAGAACATGGTTTGCAAGTGCGCTTATGGGTTGATGAATGGAACATTGCGCAGCACCTTATTCCATCTTTAAAAAATACCACGCATGTAGATGGTGTGACTATTTTGAATTGGCATGACGCGGCCGATTTTTCGCAAGTGGCTGATGTGGTAATAGAAGCATTTTCTTGCGGATTGCCCGAGCAATACTTATCGGCAATTCAAGCTCAAAAATCAAAATGGATAAATTTAGAGTATCTTTCTGCTGAACCTTGGGTTGATGATTTTCATGCTAAGCCGTCACCACAGGCGAACGGCTTAACACGTCACTTTTACTTTCCTGGATTTACTGAAAAAACAGGCGGATTGTTGCGTGAATACAATACGCTAACTACAAATCAGCTAGAACATAGAATTTCTAGCAATTTGAAAATCTCTTTATTTTGTTATCCGCACGCACCTATTCATGAGTTGCTCACTGCATTAAAAAACAATCAAAAAGCGGTTCATGTTTTTGTGCCAACGAGTAGTATTTTGCAAAATGTGGCGCGATTTTTTAGGTTAGCAACAATAAAAGCTGGCGATGTGTATACTGAAAATAATCTTACCGTAGAGGTTTTGCCGTTTTTAAGTCAGCAGAATTATGATGCACTGTTGCGTGATTGTGACCTTAACTTTGTGCGCGGAGAAGATAGTTGGATTCGGGCGATTTGGGCGTGCAAACCGTTTATCTGGCAACCTTATTTGCAAACAGAAAATACTCACATGCAAAAGTTAAAAGCATTTATTGATTTATTCTATGATAATTCTGAGCAAAAAGAAGTTCTCTGGAAGGCACATGAATACTGGGCTGCAGAGCATGCCTTGCGATATGATGCTAAAATAATTTGGAAAAACTATTTAAACGTGTTGCCAGCGATACAAAGTTATACGAAAACGCGCGCAAAACTACAGGCCGAGCAAACAGATTTAGCGACTCAATTGGTAAGTTTTTGCAATAAAGCTGTTTTTACAAAGTGATAAGTCTCGCGTATAATTTGCACTTCACAAATTTTTAAAGATTTTAGCGATGAAAACAGCACAAGAAC
>JAIYEJ010000142.1 GCA_027487055.1 Methylotenera sp.
AAAAGTCTTTAAATAAAGCACGCATGCCATCCTCAGTTTGCGCTTTGTCAGGGTACACTTCGCTGTAAGTACCTTCAAGATATATAGGTGCCAGAATCCCGGGCGCACCATGCCCTGGTCCCGCTAAAAATATTGCGTTTAAGTCATGCATTTTAATCATTCGATTCATGTGAATGTAAGCAAAACTTAAGCCTGGGCTGGATCCCCAGTGCCCAAGCGGGCGCTGCTTGATATGATTGGCTTGAAGTGGTTCCTTGAGGAGCGGATTCCCCATTAAATAAATCATGCCTGCCGCAAGGTAATTGCATGCGGACCAGTAACGCTGAATAAGCGTTAGTTCAGACTCGGACATTGGATTCTTTTTTGACAAAGTTAGCAACCTTTCATGTTTGAAAATCTTTACAACTCAATGAGATAGTAAATGAAATGTTGCTACATAGGTTTGCTTTAAATCAATAAAAGTTTCATTTTTAATGATTCAGCTAGTCATTTTACGTCGCAAAATTAATATAACACCTTGGCTTTATTAAGATAGTGAAATATAAGCAATAATATAAAGTTATTACGATTCAAAAGTAATATTATTAAATTAACTTAATAATGCGTTTAATTTTAATAACTAATTGAATTATATATAAATATAAGCTTTTTAGAAGATACCACTCACCATATTGCATTTGGCATAAGATAGTTTAACAGTGCTGATTAAGAAGTGAAAATTAAAAGAACTTAAGCATGAAAATGGCTCGAAAAAATATCAAAGCAGTGCGACCAACTCCATTTATTTCTAGCATTTTGCATAATTTTGGTGCGATCGAGCTTTTGGCAATGGGTGATTGATAAATACAGATTATGACTATAGTAACCGGTTACCCCATTTTCGATCACATCGCGTGGACCGGCAACGTCAAAACCTGCAACAGGTAAGCCGTTACACATGGCTTCTATCATTACAATACCAAACGTATCAGTGCGAGAAGGAAAAGCAAAAATATCATGTTGCGCGTAAATATCTGCAAGCTCCTTACCAAATTTATAGCCAAGAAAAGTAACTTTTTTATATTTTTCTTTGAGTTCTTTTAAATAAGGTCCATCACCAACGATGGAGATTTCAAATTGGTCTTGGTACGCACATAATTCATCTAAGTTTTTTTCTTTGCTGATGCGGCCAACATTGAGTACGCGCAATTTTTGACTGTTGGGAGCGAAAACTTGTTTGCTAATAAGTTGCTCAGAAACGCCCCTCGTCCAAACAGTTAAATGCTTAAAGCCATGTTGGGTTAGCTCTTTATATACACTTTCCGTCGTGACAAAAGTGGTTTTAGCAGGTGCATGAAAGTGTTTTAAGTAAGCGTAAGTCCAACATAGTGGAATACCTAGCATTACTTTTAGATATTCAGGAAAACGGGTATGGTAAGAGCTGGTAAATGGCTTGCGATGCACCTTGCACCATGTTCTTGCGACTAAGCCCATAATACCCTCTGTGGCAATATGAATTTGTGGTGGGTTTATACGGTTCAAGGTGCGCCATAATCTTAGTGGTTGAATGGATAACTGAATTTCTGGATACAACGGCATGGGAATCCAATTAAATAAACTTGGATGGATTACTTTAAAGCGCAGATTGCGCGATTTAGCAATACTTTTGAGATTTTTATACGTGGTAGAAACACCGTTGGTTTGACGAAATGTATCTGTCACAATAATCATATTTGTAACCTTTTGTTGTACGGTTCTATGATAATAAAATGTATTTAAATTTATATGACATTTCTGTTAAGCTTTAATGATAATTTTTAAGGTGCTATCATTTTTACTAAAACTTAGTTTATCGAAAACTTATTTCAACTAACACTTAGGTTAAGTGCTTTGTATTTGCTAAAATGTGAGCTTCGATCATCACAGGTTCATTTACCTTATGTTAGCTTCAATCACTGCACGTAAAATACTTGTTACTTCTGCCTTACCATACGCCAACGGCAGTATTCACCTTGGGCATTTGGTGGAATATATTCAAACCGATATTTGGGTGCGTTTTCAAAAAATGCAGGGGCACACGGTGCATTATGTGTGTGCGGATGACACGCACGGCACTCCAATTATGTTGCGGGCAGAAAAAGAGGGCATCACGCCAGAAGCCTTGATTGACTCGGTGCACAAAGAACATAGCGCCGATTTTTCTGACTTTTTAGTGGCGTTTGATAATTACTATTCTACTAACTCCGAAGAAAACAAACAGTTGTCACAAGGCATTTACAAAAAACTCAAAGCCAATGGCAAAATTGCCACCAAAAGCATTGAGCAATTTTACGACCCTGTTAAAAATATGTTTCTGCCTGACCGCTTTATTAAAGGCGAGTGTCCTAAATGTCACGCCAAAGACCAATATGGCGATAATTGTGAGGTGTGTGGCGCAACCTACAACCCGACTGAACTGATTAATGCCTATTCAGCAGTTTCTGGCGCCGCGCCTATTCGTAAAGAAACCGAGCATTACTTTTTTAAATTAAGTGAATGTGAAGCATTTTTAAAAGAATGGACTCGCAGAGAAGCAATTAAAGGAAAACCCACCCTGCAAGGCGAAGCCGCCAACAAAATGGGAGAATGGTTTGAAAACGGCCTAAATGATTGGGACATTTCACGCGATGCGCCGTATTTTGGCTTTGAAATCCCCGATGCACCGGGCAAGTATTTTTACGTTTGGCTGGATGCACCGATTGGATACATGGCAAGCTTTAAAAATCTCTGCGAGAAGCAAGGTTTAGATTTTGATGAATATTGGAAAGCGGATTCAAGCACCGAGCTGTATCATTTTATTGGCAAAGATATTCTATATTTTCACGCGCTTTTTTGGCCTGCCACCCTTGAATTTAGCGGTCACCGCACACCTACGCAAATTTTTTCTCATGGTTTCTTGACTGTTAATGGCGAAAAAATGAGCAAATCGCGCGGCACGTTTATTACCGCGCGTAGCTATTTAGACCATATTAAAAACCCAGAGTATTTGCGCTATTACTACGCCGCTAAATTGAACAATACGATGGAAGATATTGACTTAAGTTTGGATGATTTTGTTGCCCGTGTTAACAGTGACTTAGTGGGCAAATATATCAATATTGCCAGCCGTTGCGCGGGTTTTGTAACGAAGCGCTTTACAGGTCAATTAAATCCATCGGCCAATAATGCAGTAATTGCCGAATTAAAGGCCGCCGCACCGTTGATTGCCGAATCGTATGCAACTCGGGATTATGGCAAAGCTTTACGCGAAATTATGCGTTTAAGCGATTTATCCAATGGCTTTGTAGCCGAAAAAGCCCCTTGGGTGATGGCAAAACAAGAAGGCCAAGATGCAACCTTGCAAGAAGTGTGTTCTGATGCGTTGGAGATGTTCCGCTTGCTTACGCTTTATCTCAAACCTGTGTTACCAAAACTCGCCAGTGAAATTGAGGCGTTTTTAAACATAGTACCGCTTAATTGGGCAAGCGTGGAGGAGAGCTTACGTGCAGGACACAAAAT
>JAIYEJ010000089.1 GCA_027487055.1 Methylotenera sp.
CCAAATTGTGCTCAAAGCTTGCACACAATTAGTGCAGCAAAAATCACTAAATTTTCATGTCTTATAGCTTTGCTTGGGCTTTCCTACACTTTTGTGCTTTTGATTGCGTATAATCACCTTATAAACCTTAATAAAGAGTGAGTTATGGCTAAAAAACCTACCAAAGCATTTATCACATTTGACAACGATACCGCACCAATCGAGCTACCAATTTTGTCTGGTACCGCAGGCAATGATGTTATTGATATTCGCACACTTGGCAAACACGGCATTTATACATATGACCCGGGCTTTATGTCTACCGCGGCATGTCAATCTGAGATTACGTTTATTGATGGCGAAAAAGGTTTGCTGCAATACCGAGGCTATCCAATTGAGCAATTGGCAGAAAACTGTAACTTTTTAGAAGTTTCTTACTTGCTGATGCATGGTGAATTGCCAAATGCTATGCAATTAGACGACTTTACCAAAACCATTGTCACCCGCACCATGTTGCACGATCAACTGAGCAATGTGTTCCGTGGCTTTAGACGTGATGCGCACCCGATGGCCGTGATGATAGGCGTGGTGGGCAGTATGTCAGCTTTCTATTTTGATTCGATGGATGTTTATAACCCAGAGCACCGCATGATTTCTGCATATCGCCTATTGGCAAAAGTGCCAACGATTGCCGCATGGAGCTACAAATATAACTTGGGTCACCCGTTTATGTACCCCAAAAATAAATTCACCTATGCAGAAAACTTTATGCATATGATGTTTGCAACGCCTTGTGAGGATTATGTCCCCAACCCAGTGCTTGCTAAAGCTTTTGAGAAAATTTTGATTTTGCATGCAGATCACGAGCAAAATGCCTCTACTTCTACTGTAAGGTTAGTAGGCTCTAGCGGTGCTAATCCATTTGCGAGCATTTCAGCGGGTATTGCCTCACTTTGGGGGCCTGCGCACGGTGGGGCGAACGAGGCCACGTTAGATATGCTGGAAGAAATTGGGGATGTATCGCGCATTGACGAATTTATTAAGCGCGCTAAAGATAAAAATGATAGCTTCCGCCGCATGGGTTTTGGACATCGTGTATATCGCAGTATGGATCCGCGAGCTGCCATTATGCAAAAAACATGTTACGAGGTGCTGAACGAGTTGGGTTTACATAACGACCCAATGTTTAAACTCGCGATGCAACTCGAAAAAATTGCGTTAGAAGACGAGTATTTCGTCTCGCGCAAACTGTACCCGAATGTGGATTTTTATAGCGGCATTGTGATGCGTGCCATGGGGATTCCTAACTCGATGTTCACCGCCATTTTTGCCCTTGCCCGCACGGCGGGTTGGATAGCCCAATGGAGCGAGATGAACGCGGACCCAGAACACAAAATTGGTCGCCCAAGGCAGCTTTATACAGGTAAAGATAAACGCGATTTTGTGCCGATTGATAAAAGAGCTTAACTTTGAGTGATGGGTTTAATTTTAATATTTAGGCAGTACTAAATATAATTAAGATTTAGATTTTAATAGATAAAATCTAAATATTTTTTATTAAAAAAATCTATTTGACGCAAAATAAAGCGTCAAATAAGATGCCTATTTTACGTGAAGCTTCAAAGAGCCTTTATAACACTTACTCCGAAAGCCGCATGAATATTGCCTCGCAAAGCATGATTTTTTACTAGCAATTTAATTAGATTGACTTAAAAGTTATCCCGTCAGTCTTCTATCAATAAATAATGAGTTGCCAATTATTTTTTTTGCTTGTTTTTTCACGCCATTCATTGCGCCTGCCACTTCATGGTGACTTTTAAAAAGTGCTGGATCAACCCGAATGGCACCAATTGAAATACTGCCAAATGGGTAAAAAGCTTTATTGCCAAGCCTATCCTCAACCTCAATACCGCCAGCTTCCACATCTTTACTATCGTAAAAATCAGGAATTACCTTAGAAAGAGTATTTAACACCTCATTGCAAAGTGCTTCCCAGTCTTCTGATTGAAACAATAAAATAAAATCGTCGCCACCAATATGGCCTACAAAATCTCGCTCATCAATCGCAACATTACTTAGTAAACGGCCAACAAACTGTATTAACTCATCCCCACGCCTGTAACCATAAGCATCGTTAAAAGGCTTAAAATTGTCTAAATCACAATAACACGCAATAAATGGCTCACCATTTTCCAATAAACGATCAATATGTGTGTTTATTGGTACATTACCTGGCAAACTAGTAAGCGGATTAGCATACCTAGCTGCACTAATTTGTAAATTTGTAATCTCTCTTAAAAGCGCGTGCCCGCTACCAGTTCCAATATAATTCTCACCGTCCGCCACAATAAACCCATTCATTAAATATTGTGGATCCGCGTTTAATATCAATTCACTCAGTGCATAAATCGTCATCGCTTTCTGCACAATTAACGGGCTGTCATCCATAAATTGTGTGCATGGTTTTTTGCCATGCAATTCTTTTTGATATGGTCTTGCGAGACGATCTATGGTATCGAATCGACTTATTAAGCCTATTGGCTTTTGATTTGTCACAACGGGTATTGAATTTAAAGATGCATCTTTCTGAAACATTTCATAAACTTGCTCATTCGTTAATGTTTCTCGAATTGATGCCTGAAAAGTGATTAAGTTTGCAACAGTTGCTTGCTTATTGTTATGAGCAAGATCACGGTAAACATTGATAAAGTTTTTATAAAGCAAAGCCTTAACATCATCTGCCAATTGTTCTAAAAACTGTGGCATGGGCCGACCTAAAAGAAAACCCTGTGCATAATTAATTTTTAAATCTTTAACTACTGCAAGTTCTTCACGCGTTTCAACACCTTCTGCGATTGTTTGGCTGCCAGACTCTGTTGCGATTTTTTGTATCGCCCTTACAAACTCTTGTTTAATGGGATCATTTTGAATATTCGTGATGAAATGTTTGTCTATTTTTACAAAATCAGGCTGGATTTCTGACCATAACCTTAAGCTGGAAAATCCCTCCCCTAAATCATCTAAAGCGATACCAAAACCATTGGCTTTATATCTTGCTACAGTGTCCTTTAAAACACTAAAGTCATTAATTGTTGAGCCTTCTGTAATCTCAATCACAATATCGCTTGGTTTTAAGTTAAAGCGTTCAATTTGTTTGATATTAAATTCAAACTGTGAATTTGTAAGCATTAAGCAGGTTGGACTAATGTTCACAAAAAGTTTAATTTGGTTTTTGGATTCAGCATATCTGCTTAATGCAATTTCTCTACATAAAGATTCAACTTCTGGTAACAAGCCAGCTAATTGCGCCGAACTAAGTAGAGATATCGGAGAATGTAACTTTGTGCCTACAGGGCCTCTAACTAGCGCCTCGTGCGCAAAAACTGTTGCATTGCTAATATCTATAATTGGTTGAAAAAGCGGACTGATGCTTTTGGAGTCTAGTATATCCTTAATGTTTGTTTTCAATTTTTATTCCCTGGACAACTATGAATTATCTTTTATGTAAAGAATATGAAAAAAATATTACTTTATTATGACAACCTGTATCTTTGATTTCAATTTTATTCCCTGAAAAACTATAAATTACTTTTTATGTAAATAATATTACTTTGTCATGACGAAATGCACATCATTCTCTTATTTTAAAAAAACCAAATTCTGCTAGTTTTCTGTACAACAATTCACTTACTACTGCATAGCCTTTTGCGTTAGCATGAATTTGGTCTGCTTTTAAAGTATTATCTGATAGCACTTCTGAAAACACATTGCTAATGAGTGGTGTATTGGTTTCTTGGGCAAGCGCTTCATACAGGGCATGGTCTTGCAAATTACCCACCGCTGCGCGAAATGCACTAAGCTCAGGAATTGCCACCATCACGGTCGGCACAGCAGTTGCCTTGGCCTCGGCCAATATCGCTTTTAAGTTCGCTACGGTATTAGTTTGTGACACATTGTGTAAAAAGTCGTTACCGCCCAATTCCACAATGAGTAATTTGGGTTGATGTTTCTGTAGTAAGGCGGGCAAACGCACTAAACCATCTGCACTGGTATCACCAGGAACACCTGCGTTAATAATCTGCCAACCAGTCTTGGTTGCTAGCAAGCTTGGGTAGTCTTCACCAGTATTTGTGCCAGTATTAGCACCAGTCCCATAACTTAAGCTATCGCCTAAAATCAGCACGGTAGCGCCCTGAGGAATCGCAGCGTATTTTTCTTCAGTTTTGCTACAAGCAACTACGTTAAGTAAGCTTGCAACTAGGGTGAAAGTCAGCACTAAATACACCAGTTTTTTCATTCATTTCACTTTATAAAATTAATGCAAATTGCCATCATTTACACCCAATATCAAAACCGCACCTCTGAAACCCTTATGGATAAAGTCTTACAGGGCATATGATTGATGCTTAGCATTATTTTAGAATAAAAAGCCAAGCATATGCTTGGCTTTTTTGACTTACAATTTTAGTGCTAACTAAATATTTGATTTAAGCTAAAACTTATACCGAAAATGAGCTTCCACAGCCACAAGTAGAAGTCGCTTGCGGGTTACGAATCACAAACTGTGAGCCTTGCAAACTATCAGTGTAATCAATCTCTGCACCCATTAAATATTGCAAGCTCATTGGGTCGATAAGTAAAGTCACAGTGTCTTTCATCACTTGCGTGTCATCTTCGTTCACTTCTTCTTCAAAAGTAAACCCGTATTGAAAGCCTGAACAACCGCCACCGCTTACAAACACGCGCAGTTTAAGATCTGGCGAACCCTCTTCTTCGATGAGTTCTTTCACTTTTTTTGCTGCGTTATCAGTAAACACCAAAGGGCTTGGCATTTGTATATCTGGAATGCTAGTTTCTTTTACATCTGCTACTGTATTCATTTTTTTGCTCCTTAAACCTCAATAATGCATGACATCAACTTGGGGGTATTGTTCAACTTTTCAAGCTTTTATACTGATTCTTCTCGCAACTCGTCACCGATATACACTAATTTACCCTCGATCACAGCGCCAGTATGCATCTCGAGCGATTTGTAATATAAATCGCCAGTGATGCGTGATTTTGTTTGCAATTCTACAAAATGGCTAGACTTTACAGTGCCATTTACTTTACCATTTAATACGATTTTAGCAGCTGTGACCGCGCCTTCTATACGACCATGCTCGCTAATAATTAAGGTGCTAGGTGATCCATTTTGCTCTGATACGTTACCACGAATTGCACCGTCAACACGCAAACCTCCGCCAAAATGTAAATCGCCCTCAATACGTGTATCGGCGCCCACTAAGGTATCAATACGGTTATCAATTTTATTTGCTTTTTTAAAAAACATTTAAATCCTTTAAATCGTCTAGCCTTTAACAGTCAATGACAAAAGGAACTACCTTGCCCTTTTGTTCACCATGTTTTTATAAAAGAATAACTCTTCTTTAACTTTAATATTATCATCTTGAACGCTTGCAAGCTCTTTGGCAAGTGTATTATTGGTTGCAAGCTCTACTTGTAGCTCGCGTTGCGCGCCCACTAATTTCTCTTCTAACTCTTTATTTTGATGCGTTACTAACTTGAGCTGCTCGCGAACATCTAATTCATCCCTCAACAACCAGTAAGCTAAACCAAAGCCAAATATCACAAACGTAATCGCTAAAAAAGCCTGAAAATACCAAGGCCGTTGAGAACGTACAGCTACTCTTCTAGCAGTTAAGCCAAAATAGTTACGTACTCTGCGGTCAACTGGTCTCATTTATAATCTTTGTTTATGGCAACAATGGGACAACTTCTAAGCCAGCATTTTCATCAAAAGCAAACATAATATTCATATTCTGCACAGCTTGCCCCGCAGCACCTTTAACTAGGTTATCTTGTACCACCAATATCGTCAAATAC
>JAIYEJ010000090.1 GCA_027487055.1 Methylotenera sp.
TACAACAATCTAAATAGCTCACCTAGTAGCCGTAATCCACTTTATACAAAAGTATCAGGGACTGGATTTAAATTAGACATTGTAGCCTTACAAAACTCAGGTGCACAATCTACTACATACACAGCATCGTCAGGCGTGACCGTTCAGCTTTTTGATGATAGTGCAAGCCCGCAGCCAGCTTGTAATGCCTACAACTCACCTATTGCAAGCCAAGCAATTACATTTGTTGCAGGAGATTCTGGTCGAAAAACATTACCTGCTGACTTTAATATCAACAATGCGTACCGCAAATTGCGCTGCCGTGTAGTTGATAGCAATCTATCCCCAATTGTCTATGGCTGCTCTTCTGACAGTTTTTCAATACGGCCATCTAATTACACTATAAGTTCTAGCGCCAATGCGGACAATGCTGGCTCCAATTCAACAGCTTCCCCGACAGTAAAAGCTGGAAGCAATTTCACTCTAACAGCTGCAACTGGATTAACAGGTTATAACGGGAATCCGAAGATAGACAATACTAAACTTTCAGCTCACAGCGGAGCAATTCAAACAGGTTCATTATCTGGAAGCTTTAACGCTGCCAGCGCAGGCACTGCAACAGGTGCGGCTTTTATCTATAGTGAAGTAGGTTATTTTAGATTTTCTGCAAATGGCATTTATGACGACACCTTTACTGCGGTTGATTCTGCAGTAGGAGATTGCGCCACTGGCTTTAGTCCAAGCGGGAATAGAAATGCTTGCAACTTTGGGAACACTGCGACGACCAATTTCTTTGGACGCTTTATTCCAAACCAGTTTGACACAGTGACTACACAAGGATGTAGTACCGGTGGCTTCACATACTCATCACAACCATTTAACACAGAAGTTACAGCGCGCAATCTCGGCGGGATCATCACTAGGAACTACGATGGCTCGTCGAGCTTTTCTAAAACGGTCACACTTTCTGACTCAAATACAGTAGGCGTTGGTAGCCTCATTTCACCTACAATAATTGCAAGCGCATTTAATGCAGGGGTCGCGAGTGCGCTTCCTGCATATGTATTTACTAATTCTAAAACTGCGCCTACAACCATAAAACTACGGGCTACTGACCTTGATAATGTGCAATCTAGCAATACTGAAGGTTTAGCAAATATTCGTAGTGGTCGCATTAATATTACAAATGCCTACGGCTCTGAACTATTACCCTTAACAATACCAATCGAAGTGCAATATTGGAACGGCAGTTCGTACATTAAAAACCAGCAAGATAACTGTACAGTGATTCCGGCTGCAAGCATTGCCATGGGTAACTACAGAAACAATCTAGCAGCATGTGAAACACAAATTTCTGGCACAGGCATCATGAGCGCTGGTAAAACCACCTTAACACTATCAAAACCTGGTGTCGGTAATACTGGCAGTGTCGATTTATCAATCAACCTAAATAGCGCAAGTGGTCTTACTTGTAATAGTGCAACGCAAACCAGTGCAAGTTCTGCAAATATCTCTTGGTTTGGCATTACAAATCCTAGTGCCCGCGAGGCATTTGGGTTATTCAAAACCCCCATTATTTATATGCGAGAAAACTTTTAAGGCTTAAATTTATGAAATTATTTAAACAAAAAAATAGCCAAGCTTGGACTGCGATTCGTTGCACTGATGAAAAAACCAGTATTGCAACCGTAACTAGACGCACAAATCTAAAACCATTAGTTATAGCTGCAGAGATTGAATCTGGCAATTTAGATAATCAGATAATGTTTAAGTCTTTAGCTAATAGACACGAAGCAAGCAAAAAACGCTGTAGTTTTGTATTAGGGTTTAGTCGCTGCCAATTACTACAAATTGAGAAACCAAATGTGCCGCAAAATGAACTAAAGCTTGCAGTCAGTTGGAAGTTAAAAGACTTGATTGATTATCCTGTTGAGCAAGCCACAATTGATGTGGTCAATATTCCACCCGATCCAAGCAATACCAAAAGGCAGCAGCATATATTTGCGATATCAGCCAACAATCAACAGCTAGCAGAAGTTACCAATCAGCTTATCGAAGCTGGTATAAATTTACAAGCAATTGATGCACTTGTATTTGCACAGCGAAATATTGCAAGTCTTCTAGAAGAAGAAAATAGAGGGCTTGCAATGTTGAGCTTTAATAGCTCTGGCGGTTTACTCACATTTACCTCAGGCGGGGAGCTTTATCATGCAAGACGTATTGAAATAGATAAAGCACGCACAAAAACTGCATTTGAAACTATTGGTTTAGAACTTCAACGCTCGCTTGACCATTTTGATAGTCAATTTCCATATATCACGATTAATAAGCTTTTGCTCGCACCTTTTGATTTGCGTGACGCATTTTGTGAGCACTTGCGTAATTACATTAACCTACCCATCGTTAAGTTTGAACTAAGCGATATTTTTGAATTTGATGCTGCGATTGAATTAGGTGATTTAAATAGGCAAGCAAGCTTAATGCCTGTATTAGGCGCGGCTTTACGAGGGGAGATAGCAGCATGAGTCAACAGATTAACCTATTAAATACCGCTCTTATCAAGCAAAAGGATTTTTTTAAACCTACTAATATAGCGATAACGCTAGGCTTAATGTGTGTACTGATGTTGGGCTATTACGAATTTGCTAACAATGAGTTATCAAAACTAAATATTGCCCGTAGCCAAGCTGCAGAAAAGCTATCAAGTATAGAAGCAGCGCTTAAACAAGCAACAGCAATACGCACACCTCGCATACCTAACAACGCTTTATTAGTTGAAATTAGTCAACTGGAGCAAAAAGAAAAGATGCAACAGCTAATATTGCAGACGGTTAAACAAAGCAAAGCCAACCCAGATAAAGGCTATGCGGCCTTGATGCGCGCCTTTGCCAAGCAAAGCATGGATGGCTTGTGGTTGACGAGTTTTAGTTTTGACAGCAAATCTGAAAAGCTCAATATGAGCGGTCGCACTTTGCAAGCGGATTTAGTACCAGAATATATTGCGCGTTTAGGTTTAGAACCCGCATTAAAAGGTAAATTATTTTCTGCATTAACCATGTCTTTGCCTAAAGTGGATGACATTAAAACCCCAGCTCTGCAAGCTAATAGCAGTGAGGCTTCCAGCCCTACTTCGATGAATACACAACAAACTGAAGCACCAAAATATATTGAGTTTGCCTTGCAATCTATTACAGAAAAAACGTTATCAGATAACTCACCAACGCAGGCGGAAATTAAATCTTGAAACACCAACTAATACAGCCATGGCAAACCATCACAAGTAAATTTGAGACGCTCAATATACGTGAGCGTTTGATGGTAACTTGCGCCATTTTTGCCGCTGCATTTTTTATATTCAATACACTTTTGCTAAGCCCTACTTTAACGCGCCAACAAAGAATCAGCAATGAGTTAGCAACAGATATCGCACAGATTGAAACTATGCGCAAAGAACTCGATTTACTTTCAAGCGCTCCAGTAATTGACCCAGATGCGCAAAATAGACAACGTATTAGCGCACTTCAATCTCAACTTAAGTTATTAGAGCGCGACTTAAATGGCTTGAAATCTACACTGATTAGCCCAGAAGAAATGCCTGAGTTATTACGCAGCTTACTTAAAAAAAATGGCGCACTTAAATTAATTGCGCTAAAAACATTACCTGTAACAAGCTTGCTTGAAAACGAATCTACAAACTTAGTATCAAAAGATGCGGTGATAAACGTTGCAGATAATAAAAACCCACCCGTGTTTAAACATGGGGTAGAAATTACTATTGAAGGCCGCTATTTAGACTTACTGGAATACATTTCTGATCTTGAAAAAATGCCATGGCATGTGCTCTGGAGCAAAGTGAATTTAAACGCGGAAGATTATCCAGATACGCAATTAACCCTTACCGTGTATACCTTAAGTTTAGATAAAAATTGGTTGAGCATTTAATGATGATTTTGAATCAAAAACATTTAAAGTTAAAACCATGGTTAAGTTTTAGTCTTGCGTTGGCTAATATGCTTTGCATATCTATCAGCTTTGCAGACACGTTGAAAGATCCAACTGCACCTCCAGCTTCACTCAATACAATTACATCTACATATAATACGGTTGAAACAGGTCCCATATTGCAATCTATTATGATTGGGCCACAAACACATGCGGCCATTATTAATGGGCAAAAAGTATTGCTCGGTCAGAAATATCTAGCTTCAACGTTGATTAAATTGAATGAACACGAAGCAGTGTTGCGTCATCCTGACATGAGCACACAAATATTATCGATGGATTTTGCTATTGATAAAAAATTAACAACGCCTGTTATGGATGATTCCAAACGACAACAAAAATCCCAAGAAAAAGTTAAACATCAATCTAAACTGAATACAAAACCTATTGAATTGAGCGAGAAATAATGATGCCAAAATTACGCCTTTATTTATCATTTGTATTATTAGTGTTGCTAAGCGCGTGCGCCGTGACACCCAAAAAAAATGACAGCACCTTAAACAAAATTAAAGAAGAATTAAAACTAGCCACACAGGCAGAACCAGTGACACCAACCCCTGCAGCTATCAACGATGCTTTATTACCGCCTTTAAAAATAGAAATGCCCAAAGCATCTGCAAAACAACTTGAGCCGCGATTTGACTTAGTGATTAATAATGCACCTGCAAATCAAGTATTAATGGGTGTTGTAAGCGGCACACGTTACAGCATGCTTGTGCGCCAAGATGTAGCGGGTACGATTTCAGTCAACCTAAAAGATGTCACCGTATTTGAGGCACTAGATTCGCTACGTGATTTGTATGGTTATGAATACAGAGTCGAAGGTACGCGCATTTTTGTTGAGCCGCAAGCTATGCAAACACGCGTTTTTCAAGTCAATTACATTGTTGGGCAACGTAAAGGCGCATCAGACACACGCGTTACATCTGGCTCAGTCAGTGGTGGTGGCGATGCAAATGGCCAACAAAACACAAACGGTAACACCAATGCGGCTGTTGGTAATACAGCCAATAATGAAGCATTGATTAGTACTAGCATTATGACAACATCTTATTCAGATTTCTGGAAAGATTTATCTGACTCACTTAACGGCATTGTGGGCACAGAAAACAGCAAACGCGTCATTATTAATTCGCAATCTGGCGTGATTATGGTGCGCGCCATGCCCAATGATATTAGGAACGTAGAAGCGTTTTTAAAACTGATGCAAGTCACGATTGAGCGCCAAGTCATATTAGAAGCAAAAATTCTCAATGTGCAACTTAACGATCAATCGCAAAGTGGTGTGAACTGGTCGGTGTTTGGTCGTAGCGGCTCGAGTTCAGGCATAGTTGGTAGCGTAAACGCTAACTCACAACTTGCCAATGCTGGCAACGGTAATTTATCAAGTGGTGATTTAAGTATTAGCCCAGGCAGAACAATTGCAAATGCGGCTACAACCGCACTTGGCGGGCCATTATTTGCGGTTGCTTTGCAAGGTGCTAATTTTGCTGCCTTACTTTCATTTTTAGAAACGCAAGGCGATGTGCAAGTACTTTCAAGTCCGCGCATTGCAACTATTAATAACCAAAAAGCGGTATTAAAAGTAGGGACAGATGAGTTTTTTGTGACTGGCTTAGCGCAAAACACGATAGCTTCTGTTGGTGCGACAACAACTGTGCCACAAGTCACGCTGCAGCCTTTCTTTTCTGGTATTGCATTAGATGTCACCCCGCAAATCGATAAAGATGACAACATCATATTACATATGCATCCATCTATTAGCCAAGTCACTACGGTGAATAAGCAACTCAATTTAGGTGGTGCTTCAGGTCAAATCAACTTACCACTTGCGTCAAGCAATGTGAGCGAAACCGATAGCATTGTACGCACGCGTGATGGTCGTGTGATTGCAATTGGCGGGTTGATGACAGAAAGTTCAATCAGCAATAGATCTAAAGTACCTGGGTTAGGCGATGTAAAAGGTGTAGGGGCAGCTTTTCGCCAAAATGCTAGCAATACAATTAAATCAGAGCTCGTGATATTACTTAAAGCGACTGTCGTACAAGGTCAAGATAGTTGGGGGAATGATATTTTATCTAGCCAACAGCGCTTAGAAAATATGCAGCGCTCAGAGCCGCAAGCAAACTGAAATGATTATTAAAGGCAAATAATTATGTATTTAAATCATTTTGGATTAAAAGAAGCACCTTTCAGCATTACGCCTGACACAAGCTTTTATTTTGCATCGCCAAACTACAAAATTGGCTTAAATACTTTGTTATTCGCTATATTATCTGGTGAAGGTTTTATTAAAATTACTGGAGAGGTTGGCACTGGTAAGACATTACTTTGCCGCAAACTGATGCGTTGTTTAAATAATAATTTCAAGGTTGCGTATGTTCCTAATCCATATTTAGAACCAAAGTCGCTTTTGATGGTATTAGCGCAAGAACTTGGTATTGCGTTGCCGACAGACGCCACTGAACATGTACTTTTAAATGCACTTACAAATGGGCTACTCGCGTTTGCACGCAACAATACTAAAGTAGTGGTATGCCTAGATGAAGTGCAAGCCATGCCGATTGAGACACTAGAAGCGTTGCGCTTATTAAGCAACCTAGAAACTGAAAAACGCAAACTATTACAAGTAGTTATATTTGGGCAGCCCGAGTTAGAAGCTAAACTTAACCATGCCTCAATTCGACAATTAAAACAGCGTATTTCTTTTGAGTATCGCTTAAGCCGCTTAACGCGTGATGAAACCCAATTTTATTTAAATCATCGCCTAGCTATTGCTGGCCATTCGGGTGGCCGCATGTTTACTAGTGCTGCACTGGCTTTATTGTATTTAAAATCTAAAGGCACGCCGCGCTTAATAAACATACTTGCACACAAAGCGCTACTGACCAGCTACGGGAAGGGCAAACACCAAGTTGGCTTAAAAGAAATGTATGCAGCAGTTTGCGATACGCAATCAGTTGCAACATTTTGGAAAAGGTTATCTGTTCATAGTTTTTCACTCAGCATTGTGATGGGTATTTTTATCAGCATGTTTAGTGGAATTTTATTAGTGTATCCAAATTAATAGATTATCAACTTAGAAGATTATTATGAGTTTAATTAATCAAATGCTGAAAGATTTAGAAGAGCGTGGCGCCCAAAATACGTATGCAGAGGTTGAAATTGCCAGCAATTTAAGCGCTGCCAAGACTGGTGATGCACATCCACTATTCACAAAAAACGTAGAATTTCCACTCATCAAAATGGGTGGTGCAATGATTTTATTGGCAGGTGCTGCTTACTTATGGACACAAAATACACAGGCAGAATCTCGTATAGATACACGTCAAAAAATTAGCAATTTCGTGCTTAAGCCTCCTGTAAACAAAACGACTGCTGAATCAGTTAAGGTAAGCGAAACAACATTACCAACCGCAACTGCAGACTTAGAAAAAAACACAATCGCGAATCAAGCCTCGCCCCTATTTGAAACGGAACTTAAATTTAACATTGAAGAAGTACAAGTTGAAGCAGTTAAAACGCAAGCTAAACAACTAGAACCTCAAGATACAAATGCATCAAAAACGCGTTTGGCATCAACCATAAAAACTGAAAAGCAAACGCCAAACAAGGCACTCAGCGTATCCGATCCAGCAGAAAAACCAATACAGCTAGCGCTTTTAGAAAAACCATCTACTAAGCCAATAATCAAGCCAGACATCAAGCCAAATATGGATAGCACATCCATTAGCAAGCAAATTAGACCTGACCAGAAATCCGCAAATTTATATAAACAAGCTCTGATTTATCTGCAAAAAGGCAGAGTGGCTGAAGCACAAGCAATGCTAGTATCAGCCTTAGAGGCAAGTCCAATTAACCATGAGGCCAGACAGACATTGGCTGGCTTGCAGCTAGACAACAAGCGACATGATGAAGCTAAATCGACACTGGCAGATGGGGTTGTAATTGCGCCAGAATTCACTGATTTCCGCATGGCTTTAGCGCGCTTGCAAGTAGAAACAGGTGAAGTGAATGCCTCACTAAACACGCTAGAACAAGGCTTGCCCTATGCAAAAAACAATGGCAATTATCTGGTGTTTTTGGCGACCTTAATGCAACGCGCTAACCGTCATGAAGATGCAATTGCGCATTACAATACAGCGCTTTCTTTAAATTCAGCAAGCAGCAGCGCAACAAGCAACGCGTTGGTGGGCCTTGGTATTTCATTGCAGGCTATGGATAAACTCAAAGAATCTCAAGAAGCCTTTAGTCGAGCACAATCTAGTGCATCGCTCAGCCCAGAACTACTCGCTTTCGTAGAACAACGAATTAAACAAATTCAACAACGCTTGCAAAATTAACTGCGCTATTAAATATGATGACCTGCGAGCCAATATCCATAAGTTTGCAGGGCGTCGTTTTTTCTACGGGACGTTTTGCGCCTATTCTAAATGCAATAAATAAGAGGATAAAGTCGCTTTTACTGACAAAACAAATAATCACTTAACGCTTTAAGCTATTGCTTAGATTGGATTTAACCCTAAACCCTTAAGCCAATCAGCCTAAACTAAGGAGCTTAAACATGACGCTATACCAAATTTTAGATGAGAAAAATTCAAAAATTAATGAGTTTGAGCAACGCGAAATGGCGCTTTGCCACTTGGATGTGGTGAAAGAGCTTTCGCCAGAACATCAGTACCATATTAATGCGGGTAAGTTTAATGGAAGCTATCACGCAATAGACTCTGCAACCAATCTACTCGTCAATTTTGGATAACTAGTTTCGCGTTACTTTAATCGCGCCTAAAAGCACAATTTTATTTACGCATAAAATGTAAAAGGCCTATGCAATACATAGGCCTTTTATTTATTTGGAAGGGTGTGCGGGGATCGAATCCACGACAAACAGATTAAAAGTTTTTACAACCCATTGATTTTTAATGTTATTTACTCGTCCTGTCTCGCTAACACTCGTAAGTACTTTTTAAAGTTGTAACGTTTAAAATTAAAATGTCTCAAATGGGGTACAAAACAGACATTTAAAATAAGCATTACTAAATATTTTTCCAACAAGCTAGACTGATACTTTTATCAGTGTGACAGCCGCGTTTCTTGCACGTTTAGCAGCTCCTGTTCCAGGGCTTAATCTTTCAATTAATGCGCCACCTTCAAAAATAATCGTTAATTGCTGACCCAATGTTTGGGCATCTTTTGCCCCCTTCAATCTCAGCTAATCTCGATAAAGAAATATAAATATTGTTAACAGGCGCGATTAAATCAGCTTAATCAACAATTTAACCAATATAACTAGGGGTATACTACATTACCTAAGTAATTATTGATTTATTTAAAATTTATGATCTCAGCGAACGTACCAGAAAATGAATTCATACGCTTGGAGTCACTCAAGCGTCTAAATGTTCTGGATTCTGAACCTGAGCCAGAGTTTGATGCATTAGTCAAAGCTGCGTCTCTAGTTTGTAATGTGCCTATTTCATTGATTAGTTTAGTGGATGATAAACGCCAATGGTTTAAAGCGAATTTAGGACTGCATGGCGTAACAGAAACAGCTCGTGACTTAGCATTCTGTGCTCATACCATTCTTAGTGATGGACTTCTTGAAGTAAACGATACATTACAGGATGCTCGTTTTTCTGATAACCCCTTAGTTTTAGAAAACCCCAATATTCGTTTCTATGCTGGCGCAACTATAAAATTATCAGATGGTTCAAACGTAGGTTCGCTTTGCGTGATTGATACTAAACCAAAGTATTTAAATGATAAGGAACGTGAGATATTAATTCAATTGGCCATTGCAGCATCAAAGGCACTTGAAAGGCATCGAATAAATAAAATTCAACAATCACTAAATATTGAACTTCGGCTATTCATTGAGCAAGCCCCAGTAGCTATAGCTGCTTTTGACTCTAACATGAATTATTTAGTTTGCAGTCGGCGTTGGATAGAAGACTATAACTTGCAAGAGCAAGAAATCATCGGACGCAATCATTACGAAATCTTCCCAAATATTCCTGAGCGCTGGAAGGATGTTCATCAAAGGTGTCTAGAAGGTGAAATACGTAAGAGTGAAGAAGATTCCTTTGTTTATAACAATAATGTGATCTGGAATCGCTGGGAAATACGACCATGGTTTACAACAGATCAAAAAGTTGGCGGTATTGTCGCTTACACAGAAAACATTACTGAACGTAAGTTACATGAGGAGGAATTGAATAAATTAAATAAAAAGTTGTGGATACAATCCAATTACGACCAACTTACCCAACTGGCAAATCGAAATTTAATGAAAGAATTTCTGAACGAAAAAATTCAGGAAACCTTGGATAATCATTATGAAGTTGCTTTATTTTTAATAGATTTAGATCGGTTCAAAGAAGTCAATGATGTGTTTGGACATCACATGGGTGATGAATTACTAAGCCAAGTTTCAAAACGTCTGCAGCAGTGTGTTAGAGAAACCGATATGGTTGCCAGACTAGGTGGTGATGAGTTTACGATTTGTTTGCTTAATATGCAGGAGCACAACGCCATAATAGAAGTCATGGCCAGCAAGATTGTTCAAGTCTTTTCAGAACCCTTCTTGGTTTTAGACAAAGAGGTTTATCTAACATGTAGCCTTGGCATTGCATTAGCGCCTAAAGATGCTATAACTACCCATGATTTGCTTAAGATGGCAGATCAATCAATGTACTCTGCAAAAAGGCAAGGCGGGAATCGCTATGTTTATTTTAGCAGTAGCATGACTACAGATGCTGAAGAACGAATGGTACTTTCTAATGACCTTCGAAAAGCCATAAAACAAAATGAACTCATGCTTTACTACCAACCAATAGTTAGCTTAAGTACTGGTGAAATTTACAAGGCGGAAGCATTATTGCGCTGGCAACACCCCACAAAAGGCATGATTAGCCCTAAGACATTTATTCAGATTGCTGAGGAAAATGGTCTTATTATCGAGATTGGAAATTGGGTAATGTTGAGTGCGATAAATTTTGCTGAGTATTTGCGTAAAAATTACAGTCCAAACTTTGAAATTAGTATTAATAAATCCCCCGTGCAGCTAGCAAATGATGGGAAACTCAAAAAGGATATATCAACTACTTTAATCGAAGACGGTTTAAAAGCAGCGGGAATAGTAGTTGAGATAACTGAAGGCATGTTACTTGAAGATAGTATTCAAATAAACAACAAGTTAGATAAACTAAAGAATGCGGGTTTCAAATTATCAATTGATGATTTTGGTACAGGCTACTCATCGTTATCTTACTTACATAAATTTAATTTTGACTACCTTAAAATTGACATTAGTTTTATACATAAAATGGAAACAAATCCTAAAATTGAAGCATTAATTGAGGCTATTATTGTCATGTCTCACAAGCTAGGTATGAAAGTTATTGCTGAGGGTATAGAAACTGAGAATCAAAAGAAAATACTTACCCAAGCAGGTTGTGATTTCGGTCAAGGCTATCTATGGTCTAAACCTTTGCCAATGGATGAGTTTGAAAGCATATTAAAAGTATACTCTTTGAGTAATAGCGCTGAACCAGTCTCAATCTAATCTGATAATTCACTTATTAAAGTGAGCGTTACCGAATTTGATATAGGTCTCGAATCCTTAATCTGCTGTAATGCGTCTTCGTTTGACCCATCAAAATCAAAATACATTGACCCATTAAATATTCAGTAAAATATTTAAATTTTGTAGTTACTGAATCAAAATCTAATGCTCAAAACTTCATTTTTTGGTTCATACAAGTATGCATATCAACTCACAGGGCACAATGTCCAGAAGGAGAGGCCAAAGCTTGTGGCGGAGGAGATTCGCAGTCTTTTAGACGGTATCCAGTTAAAGCGACGATGATACCAACACCTCCGTTAACTGGATCGCCTGCAGGTTTCGCTCGAATGCTCGCTCTTCGCTGGCCGTGGCTAATCCTTGTCGTTGACAGGCAGCTATGGGGATGATCAAGTCTAAGGGGGGACAAAGCGGTCGCTCAAACTGATTCAAATTAAAATTCAAAAATGCTATTTTCACAACTTAAATACTACTGTTCGATTTAATACTGCTGAATAAATTTATAAAACTACACTTTTTGATTCTACATTTAATGGATGTTCTCATCCCAACAATTAACTATGTCAATAAATTACATGACTATTTTATTGGTCATCCCGATGTAACATTTATTAAGTATTGTTCGTTAATAATCACTCTTTATCGAACTGCATCATAAGACATAATAATAAGCACTCAGCACATCATGAAAAAACTTATTTTAGCAGTTACATTTGTTAGCTTTGCTCTACCGGTTAGTGCTAATAATTATGTTTTTACAGATCTTGGTATCGACGGTTTTTATGGCGAAGCACATGCTATCAATAATCTAGGTCAGGTCGTAGGTTACTCAACTTCATCCAGAGAAAGTTTTCAAAGTGCCGTTTTATGGAATGGTACTAATCGTAAGTATTTAAACGATTTAACTGGTTCTTACTCATACAGTAGAGCATATGGAATCAATGATAGTGGGCAAATTGTTGGAGACTCATCAAATAACCAAAGCATAATTCGCAGCACTCTATGGAATGGCAACTCAATTATTGACTTAGGCAACTACACATATTCATATACTGGTGCAAACTACAGCTATGCTTCAGCAATTAATAACAACGGTCAAGTTGCTGGAACTACGAGAGTATCATTCAACTCTTATCACGCCACAATTTGGAATGGTAATGCAGCAACTGATTTGGGTACTCTAGGAGGCATATCTAGTTACGGTGTGGCAATAAATGACGCTGGCCAAGTTGCTGGATCTTCATGGGTTTCTGACAATTCTCATAGGCGTGCTACTCTATGGGACGGTTCTAATATTATTGACTTGGGTTCGCTTGGTGGATATAGAGCGCCTAGTGCGGCTTATACAATCAATAACTTAGGACAAGTTGCTGGTGGCTCATCTAACGCGACTGGAGTTTGGCAAGCTACTTTATGGAGCAATAATACAATAACTAACTTAGGAGATCTCGGCGGTAATTATAGTAACGCCACGGCGATTAATAATTTCGGTCAAATTGTTGGTGAATCATTAACATCAGATTCAAAAATGAGCGCTACTTTGTGGAATGGTACATCTATTATTGATCTGAATAGCTTTCTAGACGAATCAACTAAAAATGCAGGCTGGGTGTTGTATAACGCGAATGATATAAATGATGCTGGGTGGATAGTTGGAACTGCACTAAACACTATTACAGGAAATAGCACTAGCTATTTATTATCTGTGGCAGCAATACCTGAACCACAATCCTATGCAATGCTTTTATGTGGCTTGAGCCTGATAGGATTTTTAGCTAGACGCAAAAACCAACAATTGAAATCGGAGATAATTACCTAGAGTTCTACAATTGAAAAATTGAGTTAATACTATTAATTAATATCAAAAATCGTTCTCCGTCAGCTTTGGGGATTCTGCGGAATATTGGTTAATCTTAAGTTAATTATTACTAGGTAACTCTGTGTCTTTATATTAATATTTACATGAAGAGTCCTGATAACAATAAAACCAAGAAAAGACAAGGGGTTACAGCTTTGCAATTCATAATATCAATTATTAATACATGGACCGATGGGTCTCTATATTAACTGTTGGAACGCTATGACCATCGACCAACCGTCCGCTGAAGAAATCGTCGCTGCACTAAATAAAGCAAGCGCCCTATGCCATGAATCCCTTCGAATCATCAAAGTAAATGAAAGTCTTGGTCATGTATCTGTCTACGGGCGGCTGGTTGGGGAATTTCTTGGTCACAGCTTCACGAATATTCTTGCGCCAATCTGGAAAGCCTATCCAAGCATCATGCCGCAAGAGATGAATGAACCTTATGTTGAGCCCGACCCAGCTTTGACTGCTGAGTCGCGAGCTGCACTAACCGCCTTTGTAAATGAAGCGCGTATTGCGCTGACCACAATTAATCTGCTGCTTCCAACTGAAGAATCCATGCAGTTCCTGCAATTTGGTGGTGTACCAGAAGTTGAACAATCAATCGCTGCCATTGAAGACTTTCTTGCGAACCCAAGATACCGAGAAAAGGGCGAGCAATCGTGATGTGCGTTCTAACCCATCCATCAAGCGGCACTGTCAGCTTAGGGGATTCTGCGGAATATTGACTATATTTACTAGATAACTCTGCGTCTCTATATTAGTATTTACATATAGAGACCGAGAGACAACAGAACCAAGAAAAGACAAGGGGTTACAGTTATGCATATCAAAAATCAATTATTAATATACGGACCCATGGGTCTCCATATTAACTGTTAGGCCAAATTATGGAAACTTGTCCAAAATGTGATGCACATTTTCCTGCTAGTGAAACTTGGGAAAGACCCCCATCACTTTGGGTTGTCACTGGCTGGGGCTTTTTAAACACCAATGTTCGCTGCCCCTTATGTAGTTCAGTATTTCCCGCAATTGAATATCGATTCTTTGGCTTACTTTCACCCAAATACTTTAAAACCTTATACTTAGGTTTATTAACATCCATTATTTTATTGGCGGTGTGTCAGTGGTTATTCAAGTAATATTCAGCCTAACCCATCCATCAAGCGGGACGCCTAACAGCGCACCTTAACTCAAACATTCACCGTCAGCTAAGGGGATTATTGAGTCTTCAAGAAACAAACTAAACTCTTAAAATATTTATTTGCATATCCTAATAATTTTAAAAAACTTTGAGCGTGGCATATAGAACCCATTAAAAGTTTAAAAGCAACTTGAAAATGGTAACCAAAAAATTCTAACTATTTATTCAAGAAGTATAGGACAAGATCATACATGCTTATACTGGTTATAAATTTCTAACATACGTGGTAAACAGCGCTCCATTGCCTCAATTATTGCCGGGTCAAAATGGAGATTAGATTCTTTCTTCATATAATTAAGCGCCTGATCAATAGACCATGCTTCTTTGTAAGGGCGTTTAGATGTTAACGCGTCAAACACGTCGGCAACCGTTACTATGCGTGCGGACAATGGTATTTCTTGCCCTTTTAAACGTTGCGGATAGCCACTTCCATTAAATTTTTCGTGATGACATTCTGCAATTTCAATAGCAGTTTGGAATATTTGATGACCCTGCGCCTCCATTTGCGCTTCGCATTTACGTAACACCTCTCCTCCAATAATCGGGTGTTGTTCTATTTCTTTTCGCTCATCTGGGTTTAGTAATCCTGGCTTTAATAGTACATCGTCTCTCACGCCCACTTTTCCAATATCATGCATTGGTGCAAAGTGAAAAACATCGCGTACATAAGCTGGAGAGATTAACTCTATGTATGGCCCCTGGCGACCTAACTCTTCTGCAATTATGGCAGAGTAGTGAGCCATACGTATTAAATGGTCACCTGTCTCAGGATCTCTACTTTCAGCTAGTTTAGCTAACCCCTCTATTGCAGAAGTCACAAGACTTTCTACAACAATTGTTTTTTCTAATATTTGAGATACTGTAGAGCCAATATTCGCCAAAAACTCAACATGGGTTTGTTGAAAAGTGTGATTATTACTTGCAAATATCATCACTGCACGTTGTTTATTTTGTCCAAGAAGGGGTAAATAGACGGCGGCATTTAAATAATTTTTAGTGAGTGATTCATCGACACTGCCTTTTTCAACAGAAGTATTTGAGAATGAGAATGCTTTTGGTTGCTCTGATGCCGTTGCAAAACCACCTATTAGTGCATTAAAACTATCCCCTTCTCTTAAATGCAATGGCTTTGGACTATAGCAACGTTCTAACAAGTAATGCTTATTATCGGGACTATTATAAAAAACACCTACCCAGTCAAATGGTACAAAACTTTGGAACTCCTCATAGATAAACTGTAGAGTTTCGTCTAATTTTTTACCCTGATTAATTCTGTCAGTTAACTTGAACATGCTACTTAAGCGCTCAGTCAAATGGTTAAACGCAAATGTCATTTGTCCAATTTCATTCTGCTGAGTAACAGGCAACTGATGTTTAAAATTTCCATTTGCTATAAGGCTAAAACTTCTGGTTGTCTCCCTAAGCGGTTTAAATATTAAATGCTGTAACATTGCTAAAATCAACATTAAAAATAAAAGGCCAAGGCCTGCAGCAATCCATTGAAACATTCGAATACTGTCTAGCTTTTCTTCCATCATCTGTTTGAATGCAATTGAAAGTCGTTCGGAAGATTTAATTAACTTATGGCCATTCTGACTAATATACTGTGCTGCATAAGTGAGTTTAGGTTCATTGATATTAGTACCTATGTTTTCATCAAGCCCCTTTTTAAATGCTCTCCATTCAGATGCGGTCTTGTCCATTTGTAAACGTGCTCTGTCATTCCATTTACATTGCACTTTGCTGTGAGTTTGGTGACCACCCAATTCAGCATCAATCACTCTAGATTCTAACGAACGCGTAATTTTTTGATATAAATTGATCTGTTTTTGTAAGTTTGGCCAGTAACTTTGTAAGTCTCGATTATAGTTATCATAGCTATCAGGTGCGTGGTTTATATAGTTGATTGATTGTTCAGTCA
>JAIYEJ010000076.1 GCA_027487055.1 Methylotenera sp.
CCCTGTGAGCGCGCGGGCGCTTAATTTATCTTCATCTTCTTGCAAACGGGCGATTTCACGTGCAGTTTGCTTAAGCACTGGGATTTCCACCTGCTTAATAAATGCAATCCAATCAGCCAAGGCTTTGCTTTGTAACGGTGCTGCAAGCATCTAAAACTCCTAACAATCACTTTTATGACGTGTTAACAGCATAAAGACTATCCAAATTTTAAATCTTGCAAAAAAAGCGATAAAAATAGCGCTATCTATCGAATTGCTTTTGATATTTAATGCAGATTAAAAATGAATATTCAATACTAAATGAACGACATATCAAACGAGACGCTTTATAAAGAAGTATCTATAAGGGTTTCAGGGCAGTGTTTTTTGCTCGCGGATTTAATAAAGATTGAAAAGGCCCAATTAAAAGATTAATCAATCTAAATCATTTCGTATTGATTGTGCTATTCGAACATTACATTTACCAAGTCTTTTAGGCGCAGAATTTATCTGCACATCATGTCAACTTAGTTAGTCGCAATGCTATGCTAAAATAACGAAATTAAATTTTAACGCATACGTACATGGCCATTACCATACTTAACGCTGACGACATCACCAAAATGCGTGTTGCAGGCAGATTAGCTTCTGAAGTGCTTGATTACATTACCCCTTTTGTGGTGAATGGCGTCACAACTGAAAAGCTAGACCAGCTTTGCCATGACTATATCGTGAATGTGCAACAGGCGATTCCTGCGCCTTTAAACTACGCGCCAGATGGCCATACGCCCTACCCTAAATCGATTTGTACTTCGGTAAATCATCAAATTTGCCATGGTGTTCCTAGTGATAAAGTTCTTAAAAATGGTGATATTGTGAATATTGATATCACAGTGATTAAAGACGGTTATCACGGTGACACTTCGCGTATGTTTCATGTGGGTGAAACCTCAATACAAGCCAAAAGATTATGTGATATTACTTACCAAGCCATGTGGTTAGGCATTAAACAAGTGAAGCCAGACGCCACTTTGGGCGATGTTGGTTATGCTATACAAACTTTTGCCGAAAAAAATGGCTACAGCATAGTGCGCGAGTTTTGTGGTCACGGAATCGGTAAAAAATTTCATGAAGATCCACAAGTGTTGCATTATGGTAAGCCTGGTATGGGCGTTAAATTGCAGCCAGGCATGATGTTTACTATAGAACCCATGATTAATGCGGGCAAGCGCGATATAAGACAAATGCCCGATGGCTGGACCATCGTCACCAAAGACCGTAGTTTATCTGCGCAGTGGGAACATACGATTTTAGTCACCGAAACAGGATATGAAGTGATGACCGTATCTGCTGGCTCACCCCCAGCACCCTAAGTTTTACTAGTACCTAAATGTCTGATAAACAATCTATACAAGCACTACGCAGCCATATTAAAGAAGAACAGGCCGCCTTAGAAGCTAGTTTTTTTGAGCACGAAACCCCTGCCCAACTACTTAAAAAACATGCTCAGCTAATTGATAAGCTTTTAAAGCAAATTTGGCTAGAAGCCAATATAGACAACGATGTCACGCTGATTGCCGTGGGCGGCTACGGACGTGGTGAGTTGTTCCCATATTCCGATATCGATTTACTGATTTTGTTACCACCCGCCCATGGTAATCAGCAAAACACAAAAATTGAGCAACTTATCGGTAAACTTTGGGATATTGGCCTAAATGTTGGGCACAGCGTACGCACCTTAGATGAATGCGTAACAGAAGCTGCGCAAGAAGTGACGATACAAACAACATTGCTAGAGTCACGCTTAATTGCAGGCAAAATTTCCCATTACCAATCATTTGTGACTGCGATAAATGCTGCTATGAAAGCTGACCTATTTTTTGCAGAAAAATTTAAAGAGCAAGATAATCGCCATGCAAAATTTAACGATACCGCATACAGCCTAGAACCCAACATTAAAGAAAGCCCCGGCGGCTTGCGCGATTTACATATGATTTTATGGTTAACGCGCAGCCAAAATTTAGGGCGTACTTGGTTAGAACTCTTTAAAAATAACATCATCACCAAAACAGAATTACGCCAAATTAAGCGTCATGAGCGCATTTTACAAACATTGCGCATTCGCTTGCATTACCTCGCAAAAAGGCGTGAAGATAGATTGCTGTTTGACTTTCAAAATGTATTAGCAGCAGATTTAGGCTTAGTAAATACTTCGCGTAAGCGCGCGAGTGAGCAACTCATGCAAAGCTATTATTTAAGCGTTAAATATATTAGCTTAATCAATGAGATACTTATTAAATCTTTAGAAAATACTTTAAATAAAAATGAAGCGGTAACCACTCCGATTAACGACCGATTTGAAGTAAAAAATGGCTTATTAGAAGCCAAAACTGCATTGTTATTTCAAAAACAACCCACTGCAATTTTAGAAAGTTTTTTATTGCTGCAACAACACCTAGAAATTAAAGGCATCAGCGCAAATTTACTGCGCGAACTGCAACGTGTTAAAAAGATGGTGAATCAAGATTTTAGAAACAACATCGAAAACAAAAAGTTGTTTTTAAGTATCTTAATGCAAAAAGACGGCGTCAATCATTCGCTTAGACGCATGAATAGCTACGGTATTTTAGGGCAATATTTGCCTGTGTTTGGCAAAATCGTCGGCCAAATGCAGCACGATTTGTTTCATGTGTTTACGGTTGATGCACATATTTTAAACGTCATTACCAACTTGCGCCGCTTTGCTAAACCCGAACTCAAGCACGAGTTTCCACTTTGCACTCAATTATTTGAGTCCTTTGAAAAACCTCATCTACTTTACCTTGCAGCCTTGTTTCATGATATCGCCAAAGGTCGTGGTGGCGATCATTCCACATTGGGCACAATAGACGCAAAACGCTTTTGCAAGCTCCATAACCTCCCGAAAGAAGATAAGGATTTGGTCGCTTGGCTAGTGGACGCACATTTAAAAATGTCGAGTACTGCGCAAAAATCTGATTTATCTGATCCCATGGTTGTTGAGAATTTTGCACGCTTTGTGAAAACAGAAAGACGTCTAACAGCCTTGTATTTACTCACTGTAGCGGATATTCGAGGTACTAGCCCAGTGGTCTGGAATGCTTGGAAGTCGCGTTTACTTGAAAATTTATTCTACGCAACCAAGCGCATGCTTAGCACTGAGAGTTTTAATACACACAAAATGATAGCGCTTAGAAAAGAAGAAGCTTCACACAAACTGAATAAATTTGGCTTAAATAAAGAATCTTATCAAGCCTTATGGAATCAAGTGGGTGAAGCATATTTTGTACGTTTTGAATCTGACGAAATTGCTTGGCAAAGTAGATTGCTCACACCGCATGTATTCACCAACAAGCCAATAATTCGCGCAAGGCTCAGCCCAAATGGTGATGGCATACAAGTGATGATTTACACGCAGGACCAAGACGATTTATTTGCGCGCATATGTAACTTTTTTGATCGCATGGGCTACAACATTGCGCAAGCCATTATTTATACAACTCAACATGGCTATGCGCTCAATAGCTTTATAGTATTAGATCAATTATCTAAATCCGTGAGTTACAACGGTTTACTAAATCATATTGAAACAAAATTGCTTGAAAAAATTGAGACAACTACGCCTTTAGAGTCACCATTACAAGGTCGTATCAGCCGCCAAGTAAAACACATGCCGTATGCCACACGCGTGAGCATCAATGGCGAGTTGCAAAGTAATAACCATATGGTTGAAATTGTTGCGGGTGACCGCCCCGGCCTTTTAGCTAAAATTGCTTTTGTGTTTTTGCAGCATGATATCTATTTACATCATGCAAAAATCAACACTTTAGGGAGCCGTGCTGAAGATAGTTTTTTAATTTCAGCTAAGAAAAATCAAGCATTAACGGATGGCCAAATAGAGCTGTTAATGCAAAATTTATCTGAAATTTAACTCCATACCATTCAATAGTCTTAATTTAATAGAAATGCCACACAATAACTTAAGATTAAAGTGTAAGGTAACTGCTGTTAAACAAGGCGTATGTTCATTTAAGTAGCATGTCAGTTTACCATTACTTGATAACCTATTTTGGGGATATGAATGCTGCATTAAAAAAAGCATACTGCTTCAAGAGGCTACTTCTAGTAAAAAAATTAGATAAAAAATAACAGTAGAGACTATCGGTTGCTATTTTTTAGGTAGGCTCAGGTGATTTTATAGTTTTGATTTATAAATTGCCTTATTAACATTTTTTTCATCATCAACAATAATATTTCGAAAGGATTTTAAATGAAGAGCAGTATGATTAAAGCCGTAATAGCAGGTGTATTTTTAACAAGCGTAAGTGCTTCAGCCTTTGCAACTGACGATTGGCGCAAAAATAAAAGTGGTTGTGGCGCACTCCCTAACCACTCACAACTTAAAAATGCACTTGTAAAAGCTGTAGCTGATGAAAAAAGTGGATTAGACTTGCAGATGTGGGCGACTATTGTAGACCGTGACGGTGTAGTGTGTGCGGTTGCTTTCTCTGGCGCTGATCGCGGTGCACAATGGCCTGGCAGTCGTGTAATTTCTGCTCAAAAAGCCAATACAGCGAATGCATTTAGCTTAGATGGTTTAGCACTTTCTACTGCAAACCTTTATTCTGCAGCACAAGGGACATCTGCTGCTACGCCATTAGGTGGTAGTTTATATGGTCTACAATTCAGCAACCCTGTCGATACTGATAAAGCTTATCGCGATCCGAATTCATACGGAACATCATGGGATGCAATGGTTGGAAAACGTGTAGGCGGCGTTAACGTTTTCGGTGGTGGTTTAGGTTTGTACAATAAATCTAAAAAAGTTGTGGGTGGTGTAGGTGTGTCTGGTGACACATCTTGCGCAGACCATAACATTGGTTGGCGTGTACGTAACTACTTAGGTTTAGATAATTTGGCCGGCGTAAATGGAGTTTCAGGAGATACTAGCCGTCCAGACAACATCATATTAGATGGCTTAAACGGAAATAAAAATGATATTACTGATGGATTTGAGCAACCTAGCTGCTTAAACACAGCTGGCTCTGATACACTACCAGCAGTGAAATAATTTATTGACGTTTAGCTGAAAGCTGAAAAAAGGCGCCCACATTTTGTTGGTGCCTTTTTGTGTTTTGAAACCTAACTAAATTGATAATGTTTGCGTAAAGGCTTTTTTACATCCCAAATACATGACAGCCCCGGAGGAAAAGTTAGTAAGTCGCCTGCAGCAAATGTCACGGGATTGCCACCATTTTCAGGTGTCACCGTCACCTCACCTTCTAAAATGTAAGCAATTTCTTGGGTATTGTAACTCCAAGGGAATGTAGAGACTTCTTTAGACCAAGTCGGCCAGCTAAAAACACCTAAAGCATCCAGTTTTGCTGCACTTGGCTTTTCAACTTTGATATTCATTTAATACTCCAGAAAATAAAAAAGCCTTTAAAATCAAGGCTTATTTTTATACATAACAAACAAAAATCAATTAAGAGTGTTTGTAATGCTTTTTCAGTTGTTTAATCACTTCCCATTGTGATTTCATCCCTTTTGGAAACACCACAAAATCACCTGCTTTAATAGTTACTTTTTCGCCACCTTGAGGCGTTACTGTAAATTCACCCTCAAGCACGTAAGCGCTTTCCGTCATACCAAAGTCCAATGGGAATTTAGATGGTGCGCAATCCCAAATAGACCAACTAGAAACACCTAGCGACTTTAATTTTTCTTCTGTTGGGTTGTGATCAATAATTATTTGACTCATTTTATATCCTTAAGCAATACATAAATAAATTGAGAGCTGATTTTTAAACAATTCTCAGATGGTTTTTAAAATTACATTATATACTTAACCCTAATTTATGTGCAAAAACAAACATAATCAATTGCTTATAAATTACCTATATTATCCTAAAAAATATGTGTAATTTATTTAAAAAAGTCAATAGAAAACCCTACTGTCTGGCTTCCCCCAAATGGGCTATTGTTAAATATTACCATGATGATACATTCGCTATTGTGAGGTAAATGTGAATTGTAATTAAGCTACCAGCCCTTAATTTAAAGTCCTACATATTGCATGAGTTTAAGTTAGGAATGAATTCGTTAAAATGCATTTTTAAATCCAAGACATACTTTAACGAAGTCTTGAATTAAATATAACAATCTAAATTGGTAACTGATATGAAAGTAGCAAAAAATCTAATGCAAGTTAACATTTATAGTTATGGCCAAAAGCTAATATCTAAGCTTTTGATAGTAACGATGTTACTGCTAGATTTACCCTTTGCAAGCATGATGCAATCTGCAAAGGCTGAAACAATCAATCCGAACAATTGGGTCACGATTCCAGTTAAAGCAGACCCAATGATGCAGGGTCTTAATATACCAGCAAATGCGTCCACACAAGGCATGTGGTCTGGAGTATATAATTGGCCATTCAACGGATTGCATATGGCTGTTCTACCTGATGGTCGCGTACTTACTTATGGTACAGACCTTGTGTTTGGATGGGAACAAGATGGGCGCTCTTTTGATGTTTGGGATTCAACTCTAGGCTTTGGTCTAGCTAGCCATAACAGTACATTCAAAGCTGATGCGCCAAACAGTTTTTGTGGTACCTCAACATTCTTGAATGATGGTAATCTCTTAGTCTCTGGGGGAAACTCACCAAATCAAAGCAACATATATTCTCCATCTTCTAACACCCGAACGACTTCATCTTTCAATTTAGCACAACAACGTTGGTATTCTACTATGATCAGCCTTCCAGATGGCAGACCATTAATGCTTGGCGGAATGAGAACTTACAGTGAAGGCATGGAACTCAACCCTGATCAAGCTATCGCCGCTGGCACGCCTTCAATGACACCTGAAGTACTTGAAACAAATGGCTGGCGCTCTTTGTTTGGTGCTACTAGCAGGGATGCTTTTGGCCCAGATTATCTGCGTACTTCTTATCCACGTGCTTGGGTAGCACCAAATGGTTTAGTTTTTGGTGTGTCATCAGACAAAATGTGGTATCTAGACCCAGCAGGGAATGGATCAATTCCATATGTAGGTGACTATAAACGTTATGGTGGTGCTAATATAGTAAATGCAGGTTCAACTAATACAGCTGTCATGTATGCTCCTGGTAAAATTCTCATTGCTGGTGGTAATGGTGGTCAGAATGAGGACGGAAGACCTTCAAGCAATCAAGCCACAGTTATAGATATTAATTCTGGCACGCCTGTCCTAACTGAACAACCCAACATGTCAGTTCCTCGTCGGCTAGCCAATTCAATCGTATTAGCAAATGGACAAGTAGTTGTTACTGGTGGCTCTAGGCGTGGGAACAACAATGGCGCAGACGCGGTTTATACCGCAGAGATATGGACTCCTACAATACCCAATGGATCTTCTGGCACTTGGTTAACTGGACCAAGTGCATCCATATACCGAGGCTATCACTCACAAACAGTTCTAATGCCAAATGGAACCATACTGTCTGAAGGCGGTGGTTCACCAGGCCCAGTAGACAATAAAAATGCTGAAATTTATTACCCTCCCTATTTATTTAAAAATGTAGGTGGGAACTCTCAACTTGCAACACGCCCAGTGATTAAAGCTATCAGTGGGCTTTCTTACAATAATAATGCTTCTATGCAAATGGATATGGAATCTGCTGATTCAATATCGCAACTTGTTTTAATTGGTCTGAGTCAAGGCACTCATAATTTTAATACTGCGCAGCGTCGAATTCCATTAACTTTCAGCCAAGAAAGTTTCAGACTCACAACCACCATACCTAATTCCTTTTTAACACCTCCAGGGTATTATCAGGTAGTTGCGCTTGATGCAGCTGGGGTGCCTTCATTAGGCACAATTATAGCAATTGGTCAAAACCAAGCCCCTCCAGCAGTGCCGCCCAATCCATATACACCACCTGACATAAGTGGATCAATTAATGTACCTATACTTAACCCAGGAGGCACAGCAAATTACAGCGTTACTGCTGTTTCAGGCATTACATACAGTTGGAATTTCGGTGATGGCAGTCCTAGCACCCCATTTAGCGCAAACCCATCAGTTTCAAAGACATACTCATCTCCTGGATTATATGTCGTAACCTTAAGTGCAAGAGATAGCGAAAATATCATTACCACTCGTACATTTCTACAAGCGGTAGCGACCGAAAAAACAGCCAATAGTCCTTCTAACTCTACACCGATTGCGGTTGAAACACGTGCAGGCAATACACCCAGAATCTGGGTTGTAAACCCTGACAATGATTCTGTGAGCGTTTTGGACTCTGTTACAAATACAGTTGCTTCTACAATTAATGTGGGTATATCGCCTCGTACTTTGGCGGTTGCACCAGACGGCCGTATTTGGGTTGCAAATAAAGAGTCTGCAACAATCTCTATTATTAGTCCTACAACAATGACTATTGTGCAAACAATCACTTTGCCTCGCGCCTCTCAACCACATGGCCTTGCATTTGCGCCTGCTGGTGGTAGTGCGTATGTGGCTCTAGAAGCAACAGGTCAACTGCTTAAACTTAATCAAAGCACAGGTGCACAGCAAGGAATTGTTAATATAGGTAGCAATCCACGTCATGTAAGTATTAGTGCTGATGGAACTAAAGTCCTTGTATCAAGATTTATAACTCCACCATTACCAGGTGAGTCAACAGCTACAGTTAACATTACAAGTTCATCAAACGTTGGTGGCGAAGTTGTTGTAGTTAATCCAACCAATATGACTATTACCGATACAGTCATACTTCATCATAGCGACAAAGGTGACTCGGAAATTCAAGGAAGTGGGATACCGAACTATTTAGCGGCCGCTGTAATTTCGCCTGATGGATCAACAGCTTGGGTGCCATCTAAACAAGATAATATTAAGCGAGGTTTGTTACGTAACGGGCGAAACCTAGACTTCCAAAATACGGTAAGAGCTATTAGCTCACGCATTGACATGAATACTATGACTGAAGACTACGCCAAGCGTATTGACCATGACAACTCAAGTTTAGGTAGTGCAGTAGTTTATCACCCTAGTGGCGTGTATATGTTTGTCGCACTAGAAACAAGTCGACAAGTAGCAGTTGTAGATGCGATTGGGGGTAATGAATTGTTCAAAATAGACGTGGGTCGAGCACCACAAGGTTTGGCAATTTCTGAAGATGGCAACACACTTTATGTTCATGAGTTTATGGATAGAAGTGTTAGTATTTTCAATTTGTCGCCATTGACAACTCAAGGTTTATTAAGAGTCAATCAAAATAAAGTTGAATTTACTATAGATGTTGAAAAATTACCGGCTCGAGTAGTGTTAGGTAAGCAACTATTTTATGATGCAAAAGACCCTCGCTTATCTCGCGACTCATATATGAGCTGTGCTAG
>JAIYEJ010000268.1 GCA_027487055.1 Methylotenera sp.
ATAATTCAATTAAACATGCTGAGGCCACAAATATAGAAATCAAGTTAGAAACCACTCAAAATGGGGCCTTGCAGTTGATGATTAAAGATGACGGATGCGGCATGAATATTCATGAAGTAGACCAAACGAATCATTTTGGTTTATTAGGCATGCGTGAGCGTGTACAAAGCTTTAAGGGCAGTTTTAGTGTGGATTCTGCAGTCAAAACAGACGAAAACCAAGTAAACAAAGGTACGACAATAAACATTAATATTCCACAAGCAATTGATATAAGAGAGTAAATATAAATGAGCCAAATCAGCATTATGTTAGTCGATGACCACGCTGTTGTACGCATGGGTTTTAAGATGTTACTAGAGTCTGACACTGACTTGAAAGTCATTGCCGAAGCGGAAAATGGTGAGGCAGCAATTAAATATTATGTCGAGCATAAGCCAAATGTTGTGGTCATGGATATCACCATGCCAGGCATGGGCGGCATAGAGGCAATTGAACGCATTTTAGCTAAAGATAGCAGTGCAAAAATTTTGGTATTAAGCGCTCACGAAGATTCTGTTCATCCAAAGCGTATATTAAATGTTGGTGCGATGGGTTATTTAACCAAGCGCAGCGCAGCAGAAGAGTTGATTAAAGCGATACGCACCATTGCAACTGGTAAAAAATATATTGAGGCAAGTGTGGCACAACAGATGGCGATTCAGCAGTTATCTGGTGAGCAAAGCCCTGTCGATGTGCTGAGTGAGCGTGAGTTTGAAGTGTTTATGTCATTAGCACGCGGCAAAACCACAAACGAGATTGCAGAGAGCTTGTTTTTAAGCCCACGCACGGTAGGCACACATTTGTATAACATCAAGCAAAAACTAAATGCAAATAATTCAGCTGAAATTGCACTCATCGCCATGCGCAGTGGCTTGTTAGAGCCTTAAGCATTTATATAAACGCTATAACTACTCTAAAAGCCTTGTGCTTGATTAATAATTAGAGGGCGCTTGTGCTTTAAGTTTTCGGGCTCATAACGGGCGAAATTAAGCTCGCCAGCCCCAGCGATTTCTACAGTAGTAATTGCGCCACTCGGTAATTTGCCAAATTCAGGCGGAATTAAAAAGGTAATCATTTTTTTGCTATGTTCAATTGCCCCGACACCCACTTGCCAATGTTTCCACGTATTTTTTTGTGGTAAGTTGGTGGCCCCTACCAAACGCGCTTCTTCATACACTTCATTTTTTTCTGCACCAATTAGTAGATTAAAAAGCTCAACTCGAACCAATTGATTTGACTGAATCACTTCTACTTTGGCTTCTTGTTCAATTGCTTCTGTGGGCAGTGGCTCCGAGATTGGTTTTGCAGGTAAAAAACTGGCTGTTGCGAGCATGTATGAAAATTCATCGTTCTCGGTTTCTTGTAACTGCGCATCGCGTTGGCGATTGTCTGGACTGATGAATGGCAAACTATTGTTTTGTGAAAAACCACGTTGTACCGCAGCATTTTCACTGCTTAGCTTTTCTGCAGCAGCATACTGTGCATCCGTGTAGTCTTGCTCTTCTTCTAAACCCATGCTGCGTGCAACTGCTTTATCAGCAACACTAGTTGCGATAGAGCGCACAATTTGCTGTGCAACCGTACCGCCTAGGCAGCCACTTAGCATAGTAACAGCCAATAATAGGCTGAATAATTTTGCTAAAGGACTATTTATATATTTAAAAGTTATAACAATCATTGTTATTAAAACTAATATTGCGTTTTTAACGCGGAAAGTACAGATTACTGCTTACTTATTAAAATGTCTAGTGCTTTGTGTGAGGTGGTATTAAAAACCACATGATTATGTTGTTTTAAAGCGCTTGCTTTAATTGACAAGCAAATTAGTTGCTAGCTTGCTTATTCGTAGTGTGAATGCTGATGATACCACTTAAGATAATGATGCCGATTGCCAACCACTCTGAAACTGACAAATGCTCGCTCCAAATCAATATGCCAATTAGGCTTGCTAGCACTACCGTCAGGTAGGCTAAACTTGCGACTGTGAGCGTGTTGCCGGTGCGATATGCGCGCGTCATGGAAAGTTGTGCAATGGTTGCGGAAATGCCAAGTCCAAACAGCAATGGCAAATCTTCCCAAGTCAACGATGTAAAACTTTGCATCAGCATCCACACGCCTGCGCCGATTGTTGAAATAAGCGTGAAATAATAAACCGTGCGCCAATCAGGCTCGTTTAAATTGCCTAATTGTTTCACATGAATGTATGCAATCGCAGCACCTATGCCAGAAGCCAATCCCAGGGCGCCTGCCACAGCATCTTGATTTGTTAGGGTAGGTTTTAGCAAAAGCACAACGCCAATAAAACCTAACACCACGGCCGCATAAAGTGCTGGTTTAGGTTTTTCATGCAGCACAAATGGCATAAATAATGCAAGAAACAAAGGTGAAGTGTAGTTGAGTGTAATCGCGGTCGCTAAAGGCAGATGTGCAATTGCATAAAAAAACAATACCAATGAAGCAAAACCAACCAATGCGCGTGACATTTGCTTGCCCATGACAGGTGTTTTTAATGGGAGTTGATTGATAAAAATATAGCCATAAATGGCGATTAAGCCAAATGCCGAGCGATAAAAAACTAGCTCAGCACTTGTGAATTTTTTGGCGCCAATTTTAACTAGCGTCCCCATCATCGCAAAGCCTACCGCGGCGACCAGCATCCATAGACTTTTTAGCTGTGGCCATTTGAATTTTATGGTGAAAAGTCTTGGTTGTTTCATGGTTGAATTATTAGCTAATTAAATGTTTAAGTAATACATGGATTTAGGGTGAATGAAGTGACGATCACTAAATATACCAAATAGTCTAAATCAGTTACACTTTAAGTGTTGCTAAATTTAAGCGCATTGCTAAACAAGAAATTATTTGAATATTTTGAAATAATAAATAATTAAGAAAAATAGGAAAACAATAATGAGCCAACTAAATACAAATCAAAGTATAAACCAAGGCACAAATCAAAAAACTACTCCATTTGTTTTTACAGGTAAAGCTTCTGAGTATTTTGGTATTTGGATAGTGAATTTGCTGCTAAGTATAGTTACATTAGGTATTTATTCTGCTTGGGCGAAAGTGCGGCGAAAAAAGTACTTTTATAATAATACATTAATCGAGAATGTCGGCTTTGATTATCATGCAAAACCTATTTCAATCTTAAAAGGGCGCATCATTGCCTTTGTATTATTTGCCTTATACGTATACGGCAAAAGCAGTAACCCAGTATTGGCGGGCATTCTAGTCATTTTATTTTTGCTTGCATTGCCTTGGCTTATAGTACGCGGCTCGTTATTTAATGCACGCAATACCAGTCATCGAGGTTTGCGGTTTGATTTTAAAGGCACTGTGAGTCAAGCCATTAGAGTTTACATAGGCTTGCCTATGCTCACGTTTTTTACTTTGGGTTTAATTTGGCCTTATATTGCGCACGAAAAAAGCCAATTTATCATGAATAGCCACCGTTTTGGCCTAAGTCAATTTAACATGAGTCGCGTCGTTAAGCAGTTTTATAAAGTATATCTTATTGTTTTTATTGTGCCTTTTTTTGGTATTTTAGCTGCAATCGCGATTCCTGCTTACCAAGCTTATGTCAACAAAGCAAATGCTGCCGCAGGGCAACCGAAGGCGGAGTTCAGTATACCTAATGTGCAAGCTTTTGCAGCTATTCATACGCCATCAAACTTGTTTTTAGCGCTTAATGAAACTACAACTGAGATGCAAAATTCTGCTGAAACGCAAGCACCAATAGAGCAGGTTTACCCAGGCAGTAATCCAGAAGAAGCATCACCAGCACCCATGGACGCCTTGCCAGCCGAGTTAGCAACTGAACAACCTAGCGAATTTGTAAACGATGAAACTGCACCGCGAGAATTGACGCCCGAAGAAGAGTTGCAAATGATAGAGGAAGAAAAAGCAGCGGCAGAGATGGAAGAGAGAAAAACACTTGAAGATACGATTAATAAGCAACAAAACCCTGCGGAATTTATGAAAGATTGGTTGGATGCGCCTTTTGCATGGTTGTTAGTTTTAGTTGGAGTGCTACTTTATGGCTTGTTTATATTCGGATTTTTAGCCTACTTTCAATCACGCATTGGTAATCTGGTTTGGAATAACACGACTTTAGATAAATTATCGTTCAAAAGTAGTTTAAGGGCGCGCGATTTTACTTGGTTATACCTTAGTAACTTGGTGGTGATTATGCTGACATTTGGATTGGCAACACCATGGGCGCAAATCCGCATGGCGCGATATCGTGCGTCTAAATTAGAGATTATTGGTGATGTAGATTTTGATCAATTTGTGGGTGATAAAAAACTAGAAATTAAGGCGACAGGCGAAGAAATTGCCGATATGTTTGACGTCGATTTGTCGTTTGGCTAGATGCTTAATAATGATGATATGAAATTTAAAGCTGATTATTACGATGGTTTTAGTGCAAGCGCCAAGCCAGTATTGGTGCGGGTGACAGAGCATGCCAAACATATCAGTTTTGAAGTGGCTGATGAAAACTTAGTGTTTAATTTTGCCGATTTAGATATGCAAGCAAAACTAGGTGCAACAAAACGCGTGATCGATTTGCCCAATGGCGGCAGGTTAGAGGCATCTGACATTACTGAATTAGAGCTTGCCATGCCAAGCAAACAAAATACATTTTGGCGCGGCTTGCATTATTTAGAAAACCATCTTGGTTGGGTATTTATAGCCATGTTGTTGACCGTGTTTTCCGGTTGGCTGTTTTTGCAATTTGGTGTGCCAAGATTAGCAGAATATGTAGCAAAGGCCACGCCACCAGAAATGGAAGCGAAACTAGGTGAGCAAGCATTAGAAGGACTAGATAGCCAATTTG
>JAIYEJ010000117.1 GCA_027487055.1 Methylotenera sp.
AATGAACATATCTGATGCTTTTTTCCCAAGCATCAACCGCAACAAATCAAATACAAACTTTTCGGCTTGACCTTTTTCCATCTTATATTCCTAATAAATAATGCCTAAAAGAATGCACTGCAAGCCAATATCAATGAAGGTTCCAGAGCATCTCTTATTAAGTTAACCAACAATCGAATCTTTATTTGCTGCTTTTCCTTTTGCCTCATTAGCAGAAATCACATTGCGTCGCACTAAATCTTGTAAATTTTGATCCAATGTTTGCATACCAATGTTTTGGCCAGTCTGAATAGCTGAATACATTTGTGCGACTTTGTTTTCACGAATCAAATTTCGAATTGCAGGCGTGCCTATCATAATCTCATGCGCTGCTACTCGCCCCTGTTCATCTTTGGTTTTACATAAGGTTTGTGAAATGACCGCACGTAAAGATTCTGAGAGCATAGAACGAACCATTTCTTTCTCTGCCGCGGGGAACACGTCTACAATACGGTCTACTGTTTTTGCGGCAGAACTTGTATGCAAGGTCCCAAATACCAAGTGACCAGTTTCTGCGGCGGAAAGCGCTAATCTTATGGTTTCTAAGTCACGCATCTCACCCACTAGTATCACGTCAGGGTCCTCACGTAACGCAGAACGAAGCGCATTTTGGAAAGATAACGTATGTGGTCCTACTTCACGTTGATTAATCAAACATTTTTTAGAAGTGTGTACAAATTCAATTGGGTCTTCGACTGTTAAAATATGACCCATCTCGTTTTCATTAATATAGTCGACCATCGCCGCTAAGGTAGTCGATTTACCTGAGCCGGTAGGCCCTGTCACCAACACAATACCGCGCGGTGTATTAGCAATTTCTTTAAAAATAGGCGGGCAATTAAGTTGCTCTAAAGTCAATATTTTAGAAGGAATCGTCCGGAATACCGCACCTGAACCACGATTATGATTAAACGCATTGACACGGAAACGCGCTAAATTAGGAATTTCAAATGAGAAGTCGCACTCTAGCGTTTCTTCATACACCTTACGCTGCCCATCATTCATAATGTCGTAGACCATATCATGCACTTGCGTATGATCCATACTTGGTACGTTGATTTTACGCACGTCCCCATGTACGCGTATCATAGGCGGCAAGCCTGCCGACAAATGCAAATCTGATGCTTTATTCTTTACCGAAAAGGCGAGTAAATCCGAAATATCCACGATCAGCTCCTGCTATAATTAGTTAAACATCAACACTTAAGATGCTATATTAAGAAACTACACAAAGTTTATTGTTTAGATAATTGAATTATGACCATAATTTCTGATTCCTTGCAAGCAATTCAAGCAAGTATTCTTCATGCAAAGCAAGTTGCAGGCAGAACAGATGAAATTAAACTAGTGGCTGTTAGTAAAGCAAAACCAGCTGATAAGTTACGCGAGGCTTATATGGCGGGCCAACGCGCATTTGGTGAAAACTACGTGCAAGAAGCCATCGCAAAACAAACGTATTTGCAAGATTGCAACATCGAATGGCACTTTATTGGTCCAATACAAAGCAATAAAACACAGTTAATTGCACAACATTTTGATTGGGTACATTCGGTAGATAGATTAAAAATTGCGTCGCGCTTAAATGATGCAAGGCCCGACACATTAACTCCGCTTAATATCTGCATTCAAATCAACAGTAGTGAAGAAAGCTCTAAAAGTGGCGCAGACGCTGCTTCTATTGCTGAGTTAGCAAAACAAATCAGCCAGATGCCAAAGCTTAAATTACGTGGCATTATGGCGATTCCAGCGCCCACAAAAGACCTTGCCAAACAACGGGCGCAATTTAAAATTGTTGCTGATATTTTAAATGCGCTTAAGCAAGATTTAGACTTAGATACTTTATCTATCGGCATGTCAGATGACTATGTTGCAGCTATACAGGAAGGTGCTACCATAGTGCGCATTGGGTCTGCTATTTTTGGTGCAAGAAATTATAATTAATAAATGATAAGGCAATATCAATGAAATCAGGATGTAAATTAGGCTTTATTGGCGGCGGTAATATGGCGCAAGCGCTGATCATTGGCTTAAAAAATCAACAATTTGTCATGTCAGATATCACCGTGATTGAGCTTGAAACGAGTAAATGCATCGAACTCAATAAAAAATATGGAGTACTTACATCGAATGAATTAAAAGAAATAATGAAGTGTGATGTGATTGTGCTGGCCATCAAGCCACAACATTTGCCAGCACTCGCAACAACATTAGGTAGTTTATTATCAAATCAATTAGTTATCTCTATTGCAGCTGGTATTCGTTTAACAGATTTATCACGCTGGCTTGGCGGTTATCATAATATTGTTCGCGCGATGCCTAATACCCCTGCACAAATTCAAGTGGGCATCACAGGCTTATATGCCTTGCCTAGCGTAACTGCTAAAGAAATCACCACAGCTGACCAAATATTAAGCGCAGCCGGAGCGACATTATGGTTAGATTCGGAAGAAAAACTCGATGCAGTCACAGCAATTTCCGGAAGTGGCCCAGCTTATGTATTCTATTTCATAGAAGCCTTACACGAAGCCGCGCTAAAATTAGGTTTAAATGAAGTACAAGCCAAAGCGCTGAGTATTGCTACATTTAAAGGTGCAAGTTTACTTGCAGATATCAGTAGTACGCCCATTGCTACTTTGCGTGAACAAGTCACTTCAAAAGGAGGGACCACTGAGCAAGGTTTATTAAGTTTGGAACATTCGCAAGTAAAACAAGCTATTGCTTTGGCAGCAGAAAAAGCCAGTGCCAGGGCTAAATCATTAGGCGATGAACTAGGCCAACATTAGGAATATATATGTTAACGACAGCCCTTAATTTTTTAATCACGACAGTTTTAAATCTACTTACCATGTTGTTTTTGTTGAGATTTGTCCTGCAACTCGTTAGAGCTTCTTTTAACAATCCACTTTCACAAATGGTAGTTACTCTGACTAACTTTGCCGTTAAGCCTATACGCAAGATATTGCCTAGTTGGGGTAAGTTTGATTTGTCTACACTCTTTCTTGCAATACTCACGCAATTTTTATTGCAAATGTGCTTAGTATGGCTACGCGACTTTCCGCTAAGTGTCGCAGGGCAATCCGTATGGGCTGGAATAGTTGGGATGAGTTTCTTAGGCGTTTTTCGTACTTTTTTAGATATATTTTTTTACGCATTGTTATTGCAAGTAATTTTAAGTTGGGTAAATCCACACTCCCCAGTCTCTGGGGTGCTCAATAGCCTTACAAAACCAATACTAGGACCAATTCAACGTGTTTTGCCAATGGCGAGTGGTATTGATTTTTCACCTATTGTTGCATTGATTTTCCTACAAATGATTAATGTTTCTGTGGTTAAAACACTAGAATTTCAGCTATTAACACTATTTTAAATACATTAATTTGAATAAAATTATTTTAGTTTCTACAAAATAAGAAAAAAAATACATCATGAGTGAAGCTTTAATGTCTAAATGCCTTATTGCTGACAAAATCAGTGAATATGAATCTTGGCGAACAAGTCTAATAAAAACCATTACTAACTATCGTGATTGGCTAGCTACCAGCCCACATAGCGACTCTGTTCAAGAGTTACGTTTATATGACATGCTAGAAATGCTAGGGCGCGATCAAATAGTAGTCGCTCTTTTAGCAGAGTTTTCTCGAGGCAAATCAGAAACCATTAATGCTTTATTTTTCTCTGATTTTAATCAAAGGCTACTTCCAAGTGAGCCTGGGTTATCTTCCATGTG
>JAIYEJ010000289.1 GCA_027487055.1 Methylotenera sp.
AAATCCATTGGAATGCTTTGTGATGCGTTGAAAAATAGTAACTTGGTATCAGTATGCCTATTGGCCCAATAACTGGGGAGTATTATACTATTGTGCACAGGCCATTCATTTGTCACCATTTTTTGATTTTATATTTCTTGTCCTCTAAATTCTTAATCTTAAATATTAACCTGTCACATCGTTGTTCTGTACACGAAATCTCACCAATGTCTCTCAGGTTTAATAGAAGAGAATCGTTTTTTATTTCTATATCTCCGCCATACTCAGCACATCCGTTAACGATTGATAAATAAGAAATATAAATCAAGTCCTTTTCATAACGTATGGTGTCCGTTTTAGGATTGAAATTTTCAGAATATATACGTTTGTAATTCTCCTCTCCAGATTCAATGATTGAGTCCATACTCATAACCGTATAACTTTGAAAGTCGATAAGCTTGTCGTCAGGTTTATATTCTTGTTTTTTTGTTCCACAGGCGGTTAAGAAGAACATTGAAATTATAATTCCATTTTTCATTTGTAAGTCTGTTTGTTTGGCTTGTGAATAACTCGATTATATACGAAACTAGGACAATTACTTATGATTTCCTAATTGCTTGTAGGGTGTTGATTTACTTACAATTGTGATGTTTTTATATTGCGTTTAGAGATTATACTCTATTATCAATTAGATTAAGTAGGTTCGGTAAATGTATGGGGGTAAATTGTTATTTTTGGAGCAGTTAATTGGGAAATACAGCTGTAATTGCAAAAAGAATAAAACGAAATAAAGTTTCGCATACAAGCCATTATTGTATGGCTAAGCGAAGGTTGGTTTCGTGTATATGCAAGTTACCTGTAATTTAAGACGAATATACTAAACGACACTCATTGACCTTAAACAGAAAAAATAAGACAAGAAAAAAATCAGCAGGATTTGACCTTATGCCTATCGTAATTGTGATAGGCGTTATCGGACTGCTATTAACACTTTACATTGGCTATAGAGCATCAATAAGTGACAGGAAATTATTTTCTGTTAGTCTCTTAGCACTATTTTCTGGACTATTATTTGAAAGTATCAGAGTTTCGGGAAGTTGGAAAACTGTTGCAGGAATTTTTGCAGGAACATATCTATTTAGTTTAACAGCCTTCCTGCCAGGAAAACGTGAACAAGTATATAATTTTGAAAACCACATTGAGATGTGGCCATATTTCTTCCTATTCATTTTTGCCATATTTTTTGGAATTGCATACAAAGACAGAGTTACTGCAAAGCTGACCGAAGGAGTTACACTTCTTCTATCACTTTCATTGGTATACTGGACTGTTGACTATGGGTTTACAAACTACCATAATTGGTTTGCATATACCTTGCTGACAATTTCATTCTTTATGACAGTTTTTTCTATAATAAATGCACTGACAAACCTGCATTTATCGAGAACTACAAGATTAACGTTGAGCGTATGGAGCACTGTAATTATGTTTGCGTTTGCCGTTGACAATATTTTCAGGGTATTTGACAATCCAGACATTGAAAGCACTTATCTGTCATACGGACTTTATATCGGACTTCAATTTTTCTTGTTAGGTGTGTCAGCGGTCTACATAATGCAAAACTATATGCTACTTGCAGCATTCCTTCCAAGTAAAAACGGCAATTACAGACGTGACTTGAAAGAAAACAAGAAAGACCACATAGACAGGTTTTCAGACGAACAAGTTTTAACTGGACATTCAATACTCTGCATCTTATACACATTAACCTTTTATGGACTTAATTATAAATATCAAATTCTACCAAGACATACAATGATATGGTTAGTATTTTTAACCTTTCCGTTATTTTTACGACTAATTGACTTAATAGTATATGGAAGAAAAAACTACAGGTAACACGGGTTTGGCAAAAGTGGCGGTTCAGTGCTCCGCAGAAACATTTGTGGTTAATCAAACATTGGTTCTCCGCATCAACATTTGTGGTGAATATCGCCACCTTCGGGTAGCTGCAAACCGTTACCAGTAATGCTATGACGACAGAACAACCGATAAATAATAGAGCAAAAAATTGGGCGACCGCAGGAATAATAATTTCGTGGGCGACATTTTGGATGTTTCTACTTTCGCCATTCGGACTTTTGGCTTGGATTGGAATTTAGATTTATCTAATAGTCAAAAAGTCAAAACTAAAATGGTATTTAATTTTATCGGCTTGGCTTTTTGTTCCAAGCTGTAACTTCATGACAGGGACAGTTCGCTACTTCACGGGGACAGCTTCTCTTCAAGGTGTTGGCGGACCTCAAACTTTTCATGGCATTGACAGAGAGACAAGGGTATCATCAGGTTCATCGGGTTGTATTTTCGTAGGCTTTGAACCTTTTGTATTTCCTGCAAACAATGCTGCGGTTAGACTATGGACAAATCTTTTCGGTTTTCAAAGAGGCTCATACAAAGGTGCTTTCCCGACAGAAGAGGAAGCACAAGAAATTATTAAATCCGCAGACACAATTACAGTAAAACACACAGACAATTTTTTACAGTTTAATACTGCTGGACAATCAATAAAGGTTGACACTTCCGACTTTTACAGTTATCGTAGTTCTTCAAGTGCATTTGACAAAGTTATCGGCAAGACAATTAGAAACGAATGTTTTATTTTTCAGCGACTTGACAACAAAGACGAAGAAGAAAGAAAAGCAATTTATATTGTTGACATCAGTAAAAACAAATTATTAAAAACGTATTTTGACTACTACTAAACACGACAGACAAGAAAGCACTACTGGTAACAGCACATTTGCAATAGGCGGGGTTTCGTCTCCGCTTGACAGTTTTGTGGTAGCCGAAAGTTCAGTTCTCCGAACTAACTTTTGTGCTG
>JAIYEJ010000240.1 GCA_027487055.1 Methylotenera sp.
GCAATTAAAGCGCGCTTAGCCAAACGTCCGTGGCCGATTTCGCGGCGTTTTGGCGTACCTACACGGCCTGTTTCGCCAGTGGCAAATGGAGGCATATTGTAGTGCAACATAAAGCGGTCGTTATACTCGCCTTGTAGCGCATCAATAATTTGCTCATCACGGCCTGTACCAAGCGTTGCAACCACCAACGCTTGCGTTTCACCACGAGTAAACAATGCAGAGCCGTGTGTGCGTGGCAACACGCCTGTACGAATGCTGATTGGACGTACTGTACGTGTGTCGCGGCCATCAATACGTGGTTCACCATTTAAAATTTGGCTACGCACAGTTTTGGCTTCTAAATTAAAGAACTCGCCTTTAATTTTGTTGGCTTCTGCGGTTGAGGTGTTTTCGTTGATTAACGCGGCCATCACTTTAGATTTAATTTCATCTAACTTGGCTGAGCGTTCACCTTTTGCTTTAATTTGGAATGCAGCGTTTACATCTGCGCCTGCTAGTGCTTGCATTTTTTCAATTAATGCGGTGTCTGGCTCTGGAGCAACCCAATCCCATGCATCTTTACCCGCTTCTGCCGCCATTTCATTAATCATTTTAATGACTGACTGCATTTGCTCGTGACCATAAACCACCGCGCCAAGCATTACTTCTTCTGATAATTCTTTTGCTTCAGATTCCACCATCATCACTGCAGTTTCAGTGGCAGCAACTACTAAATCCAATTTAGTTTCTGTTAATTGCGTTGCAGTAGGGTTCAATACATACTCGCCATCAATATAACCCACGCGTGCTGCGCCTAATGGGCCAAAAAATGGAATGCCTGACAATGACATAGCAGCAGATGCGCCAATAATCGCAGGAATATCAGCATCGATTTCTGGGTCTGAAGACATCACTGTTGCAACCACTTGAACCTCATTGTAGAACGCTTCTGGGAACAGCGGGCGCAATGGGCGATCGATTAAACGGCTTGTGAGTGTTTCTTTTTCTGAAGGACGGCCTTCACGTTTAAAGAAACCACCTGGAATTTTACCTGCTGCATACGTTTTTTCCATGTAATCCACTGTTAATGGAAAAAAATCTTGGCCTTCTTTTACTTCGCTTTTACTTGTCACTGCAACTAAAACAACGGTATCACCATAGCTCACCAATACAGCCGCATCGGCTTGACGTGAGATTTCACCTGTTTCAAGAGTGAGCGTATGCGCACCGTATTGAATACTTTTCTTTGTAATATTAAACATTAATTTTTCCTTTTATTTTCAATAAGTTGTTATTCACTACCCAATAACAACTTTCATCATTAACTTACCATTTAGTGATATTTAAACTTACATTTACAACCAAACAAAAAGCCGACGCATATCACCATGCAATCGGCTTTTTACAACTATAAAAGCGAGCTTACTGCTCGAACATTAGCCACTTTTATATTAATTACTTACGTAGGCTCAAACGCTCAATCAAAGTTTGATAACGGCTTGAGTCTCTACTTTTTAGATAATCTAACAGACTACGACGTTGACTCACCATTGCGAGTAAACCGCGACGAGAGTGATTGTCTTTTTTGTTTGATTTAAAATGCTCGGTTAAATAGTTAATACGGTTTGTTAAAAGCGCCACTTGCACTTCTGGGCTTGCCGTATCATTTGGAGCACGTTGATATTCTTTAATAATTTTTGCTGAGTCTTGCGCTGTAATTGCCATCTTTACTTCCTTCAATTTTAAGTATTTTTAGTTAGCGTCAATGCAAACGTAGCCAGATTATTTAATAAAACAATAATTTTAGACCACAGATGCATTCATTTACGAATGAGTCGCGCATTCTAGCCTGAATACGCATTATTCACAAGCACTTTTATGCTCAACTCACTGTTTTAACTGTTATTTTTTACAATTAAACGTTTAGGCGCAATTTTCCCATCTTCTTGCAGAAAACCTAGGCCTAAAAAGGTGTTACTTTCGTCATAAATCCTTAAATCACCAACTGGCGTTTTGCCAGCTAACCATACCGCCTGACCCTGCAATAAAAAGTATGCAGCATCTGCATTTAAAGTGACTTTCGGCAAGTATGCAATGGAGGAATCTACAGGCAATAATTGCGCTTCACGCGCCTCTATGGTCATGGCCTCCAACTGTTCGATAGTCACAGCCTGCGGCAATAAATAACCTGCAGTTTCTGTGCGGCGCAAGCCAATTAAATGCGCGCCACATCCTAGCGCCATGCCGATATCCTCAGCTAGTGTGCGAATATAGGTGCCCTTGCTACAACTGATAGTAATCTGTGCAGTGTCAATTAAAAACGCATTTACTACGATATTTTTAATGGTAATCAAACGTGGCTGGCGGCCAATATCTAAGCCCTCTCTGGCGTATTCATATAAAGGCTTACCCTCAAACTTTAAGGCAGAATACATCGGAGGTATTTGTGTAATTTCGCCAATAAACTGCTGACAAGTTTCGATAAATTGCACTTCAGAAATGTTGACTGTTGAAGTCGTGAGCACTACGCCTTCAGCATCGCCTGTGGTGGTCGTTGCGCCAAATTTTATGGTGGCAATGTAGGTTTTATCGGCATCTGTCACATATTGTGCAAACTTAGTCGCTTCGCCCAAACAAATCGGCAGCAGGCCTGTCGCAAGAGGATCTAAGGTTCCAGTATGGCCAGCTTTAGCTGCTGAAAACAGCCATTTAACTTTTTGTAGGGCTTGATTTGAAGAAAAGCCGAGCGGCTTATCTAATAATAAAACGCCATTTATGTTTCTTTTAATACGCTTAAATTGCAATGTATTAGTGCTTTTCCTGCTTATTGTCTGAAGCGCGCGCGGCGTCTATCAATTGCGCCATTTTGATACCAATATCAATCGATTCGTCATACACAAAATGCAATTGTGGAATGGTGCGTAGCAACATGCGTTTCGCCAGTTGCGTACGTAAAAAACCTGAGGATTTTTCTAAGCCTTTTTGTTGATTTGGCGATGTTTTTGCTGCGCTATAAAACACTTTTGCGTGTTCCATATCACCAGTGACCTCAACAGCAATGATCGTCACCATGCCAACGCGAGGATCTTTTACCTCAAATTGCAATAGCTCGGCAAGCTCCCGCTGCATCTGCTCTGCAATTCTGTGGGACCTTGAATATTCTTTAGCCATACTTAACGACTTTCGAACACCAAAAACTGCAAACTAACGACCAAAAAACGCAAATTTTTAGTTCTTGAGCAAATGTTGCTGCTGTTACTACAAAATAATGTGCCAATAATTGCATTTATAAGGTTCTGGCGACTTCCACAACTTCGTAGACTTCTAACATATCTCCAACTTCAATATCGTTATAGTTTTTAAGTGACAAGCCACATTCAAAGTTATTTTTCACTTCTTTCACGTCATCTTTAAAGCGCTTGAGTGAATCTAATTCGCCTGTATGGATAATCACGTTATCACGCAACACACGTACTTTAGAGTTACGTTTCACCATGCCATCAATCACATAACAACCTGCAATTGAGCCCACTTTAGAAATACGGAATACTTCTCGAATTTCTACCATGCCAATCATGCTCTCTTTTTGCTCAGGTGCTAACATGCCACCCAAGGCCGCTTTGACTTCATCTACCGCTTCGTAAATAATATTGTAGTAACGAACATCCACTCCAAGATTATCAATCAACTTGCGAGAACCAGCATCTGCACGCACATTAAAGCCGATTAACACCGCGCCCGATGCGCCAGCCAAGTTAACATCAGATTCAGAAATAGCACCAACGCCAGTATGAATAATATTGACTTTAACCTCTGCGGTAGAAAGTTTTTGTAAGCTAGTCGCCAACGCCTCGTAAGAACCTTGCACATCCGATTTAATAATCAGATTCAAGGTTTGCACTTCGCCTTCTTCCATTTGGTTAAACATATTTTCAAGCTTAGCCGCTTGTTGTTTTGCTAATTTCACATCACGGAACTTACCTGCACGGAAGTTTGCAATCTCACGTGCTTTACGCTCATCGTTTAATACAATCACTTCTTCACCAGCGCTTGGCACGTCTGAAAGACCTAAAATTTCAACTGGGATAGAAGGGCCAGCTTCTTTAATTTCATTGCCCGACTCATCTAACATCGCACGTACGCGACCAAATGTACTACCCGCCAAAATCATGTCGCCACGACGTAAAATACCCGATTGCACCAAAATGGTTGAAACTGAGCCACGGCCTTTGTCAAGCCTACCCTCAATGACTAAGCCTTTTGCTGGCGTATTTTTAGGTGCTTTTAGTTCTAAAATTTCAGCCTGTAAAAGCACTGCTTCCAATAACTCATCAATACCTTTACCAGTTTTGGCGGAAACTTCACGGAACATGGAATCACCACCAAACTCTTCTGGCACAACCTCGTGATTGACCAACTCCATTTTGACACGTTCTGGCTGTGCATCTGGTTTATCAATTTTGTTAATCGCCACCACCAAAGGCACACCAGCTGCTTTTGCATGGTGAATGGCCTCTATGGTTTGTGGCATGACGCCATCATCAGCAGAAACCACCAGAATCACTACGTCAGTTGCTTTTGCACCGCGCGCACGCATTGCAGTAAAAGCTTCATGGCCTGGTGTATCAAGGAAAGTGACCATACCTCGCGGCGTTTCTACGTGATAAGCACCGATATGTTGCGTAATACCACCAGCCTCACCAGAGGCAACTCGGCTACGACGAATATAATCTAATAATGAAGTTTTACCATGATCAACGTGGCCCATCACAGTCACCACAGGTGGGCGAGTTTCTAAAATAGCTTCAGCATGTTCTGTTTCTTCTAAGAACACTTCAGGGTCATTCGCAGCGGCAGCTTGCGGTTTATGCCCCATTTCTTCGACCAAAATAATTGCGGTTTCTTGGTCTAGCACTTGGTTAATCGTTACCATCATGCCCATGCCCATCAAGACCTTAATCACCTCAGCAGCTTTAACTGACATCTTATGCGCCAAATCAGCCACAGAAATCGTCTCTGGCACTAACACCTCATGCACGATTGGTTCAGTTGGCGCATTAAATGCGTGTTCTTGATTGTCATCATCATCTCGATGAGACTTATGTTTGCCTTTTGGTGAACGCCAGCCTTGGTTTACACTAATGTCGCCGCGTGTTTTAAGGCCGCGCTTTTTATTCTCAGCATCTGTCCACTCTTTATTATTACCCTTACCTTTTTTAGCATCTTTTGATGCAGGTTTTGCAACCCCTTCTTTCGCTGCAGGCTTGTGCAATGTGCCTTCAGACAGTTTAGCTGCTCTTACTTTTGCTGCCTCTGCTTCTGCTAACTTTTTAGCTTCTTCATCTGCACGGCGTTGCGCCAATTCTTGTTTTTTGCGTAAATCTTCCGCTTGGATGGCTGCAAGTGCAGAGTGACGCTTGGCCTCTTCTTCACGTAATGCGATTTGCTCTGGCGTTAATACTTGTTTTCTAAGCGTTGTTGATTTAACTTCTACCGCCTCTACAACAGATACTGGCTCAGCAACTACTTCTGGAGCAACTTGTACTTCAACTGGCGCCTCTTCAATAACTGGTTCAACAATTGCTGTTTCTATTACTGGCTCAGCTTGTATTGGCTGCTCTACTTCGTTTTCATTGTGTACCAAGACACGTTTTTTACGCACCTCAACCTGTATGGTACGCGCTTTACCCATGCTGTCAGTTTTTTTGATCTCTGTACTTGATTTACGAGTCAGCGTAATTTTATTTTTTGGTGCTTGATCAGCGCCATGCTCTTTTCGTAAATATTCTAATAAAGCTGATTTGTCAGCTTCTTCAAGCTTGTCATCAACAGCAGTTTTTACCACGCCCGCACTTTTTAGCTGCTCTAGCAGCAAGGCGGTTGGCAGCCCTAGCTCTGAGGCGAATTGTGCAACGGTTGTTTGTGCCATTTACTGTTCCTGTCTTTCCAATTATTTATCCCTAGTTTAAATAGAATGTTATTTAAACCAAGGTGCGCGCGCTGTCATAATTAATGTTTTCGCACGTTCATCATCCATGCTTGTTAACTCTACCAGTTCATCAACCGCTAGCTCTGCTAAATCTTCCATCGTAGCTACACCTTTTGAGGCCAATAGATGCGCGGTTTTATCATCCATACCTTCCATCGCCAATAAATCTTCAGCAGCTTCTTCAACTTTTTCTTCTTTGGCGATTGCCTCTGTTAATAGTGCTGCGCGGGCGCGCGAACGTAGCTCATTAATAGTATCTTCATCAAAAGCGTCTATCTCAGCCATCTCAGCCAAGGGCACGTAAGCAATCTCTTCTAGCGTACTAAAACCTTCTTGCACCAAAATATCTGCAACCTCTTCATCAACATCGAGTTTTTCCATAAATAACTTACTTACATTGGAATATTCTGTTTGATTTTTTTCTGCTGCTTGCTCTTCTGTTAAAATATTGAGCGTCCAGCCGGTTAACTCTGATGCTAGACGAACGTTTTGCCCACTGCGACCAATCGCCAATGCCAATTGCTCCTCAGCCACAACTACATCCATACTATGTGCATCTTCATCCACTACAATAGAAGTAACCTCGGCAGGCGCCATTGCATTAATCACAAATTGCGCTGGCTCCATACTCCACAGCACAATATCCACGCGCTCACCAGCCAACTCGCCGGTCACCGCTTGTACGCGTGAGCCACGCATACCTACACAAGTACCAACTGGATCTAAGCGTTGGTCATTTGTTTTAACTGCAATTTTTGAACGCAAACCAGGGTCACGCGCTGCTGCTTTAATTTCTAATAATCCTTCTTCAATTTCTGGTACTTCTAACTCAAATAACCGCTGTAAAAATTCTGGCGCAATACGCGACAAAATAAGCTGTGGGCCACGACCGCTTCGTTCGATACGTGACAAGTACGCTCTTACACGGTCACCTACTCGCAAGTTTTCTTTTGGGATCATCGATTCACGCGGCAACAAGCATTCAATACGCCCAACTTCTATCAGCGCATTGCCTTTTTCCATACGCTTAATAACACCCGTTACTAGATTTTCATTGCGCGCTAAAAAGTCTTCTAAAATCTGCTCACGTTCCGCTTCACGTACTTTTTGCAAAATAACTTGCTTAGCAGCTTGTGCGCCAATGCGACCAAACTCTATACTTACTAGCGGCTCTTCGTAATAGTCTCCAATGTTGCGGCCTTTAGCATGTTCACTCTCTTCATCAAACTGATACTGAGAATTTTCCAACAAGTCGTATTCTACATATTGCCAACGGCGAAAAGTTTTATACTCTCCATTTTCGCGATTAATTTCAACGCGAATATCTGCGTTTTCTTCGTGGTTTTTCTTGGTTGCAGAAGCTAATGCAAGCTCTAGCGCAGTAAAAATGACCTCTTTGCTCACATTTTTTTCATGAGCTAAAGCATCAACCAATAATAAAATTTCACGACTCATTGCATTCTCCAACTATAAATATATTCTAATTTACTGAGTTCTAAAACACGACACTTTGGAACAATGCGTGCTTACAATTTATTTCTAAAATACAGGGCTCAATCGGGCTTTATCAATATTGTTTAGCGCTAATTTGTAAGTCACGCCATCACATAAAATTAATACATTTGCCGCTTCAACGCCATTTAAAATTCCCAAAAATGTCTTACGCGGCAATGTTGTATCTTTAGCCGTTGCACTTTCATCTTTAACACCTACGCGAAGCTTAATTTGCACGCGCTCACCAACAAACCTTATAAAATCTTTCTCTTTCTTCAAGACTCTGTCCATACCTGCAGAAGAAATCTCCAAGCGGTCATAATCTATCTCATGCTCAACAGTTAACACATTGCCGAGCTGATTACTTACCAATACACAATCATCAATATTCACACTGTCTTTCGTGTCTTTTGGATTAATCTTATCAATAAATACACGCAACAACTTACCTCGATTAGACACCTCAAGGTCTACCAACTCAAAGCCAAGTTGAGCGACTGTTTTATCAATTAAATCCTGTAAACCCTGCACAATGCTACCTCATGCTTTATTTCTGCAATTCTCTCGGAAATAAAAAAAGGGCTAACTGCCCTTTTTACGAGTTGAATTATATCAATAAATTCAGTGAATTGGAATGCTTTGGCGAAAATTAAAAAACCCCACAACACACGTTATGAGGTTTTTTAATTTAAATAAATAGCTTGAGGATGACCTACTTTCGCATGCGAAGAGCATACTATCATTGGCGCTGGATCGTTTCACGGCCCTGTTCGAGATGGGAAGGGGTGGTTCCAAACCGCTATTGTCCTCAAGCATAACTGGTAATGTCATGCGTTTCTCTTGTCGAGAAGGCTCTGTAACAAATTGGAAGAAGTAAAGTTTTCATGCACATGATGCACAATTTAAATGGCGTATTAGTTGATTGTGTCGTCTATTCACTTATTAATGATGCGTCTTATCACATCACCGTTGCTTTAAAACCAACCCTCTTTCTCCAAGCCTTATTCAAGCTTCAAGTCTTAAGGTTATAGGATCAAGCCTCACGAGCAATTAGTATCAGTTAGCTTAATGCATTACTGCACTTCCACACCTGACCTATCAACGTCCTGGTCTCGAACGACTCTTTAGGGGGGTTAAACCCCCGGGAAATCTCATCTCAAGGCGAGTTTCACGCTTAGATGCTTTCAGCGTTTATCTCTTCCGCACTTAGCTACCCAGCGATACCATTGGCATGATAACTGGTCCACCAGCGGTGCGTCCACTCCGGTCCTCTCGTACTAAGGGCAACTCCTCTCAAGTATCCTACACCCATGGCAGATAGGGACCAAACTGTCTCACGACGTTCTGAACCCAACTCA
>JAIYEJ010000075.1 GCA_027487055.1 Methylotenera sp.
AGGTTTGCTTGGTGTTGCTGGTTTTTACTGGTTTTTAGGAGCCGAAAATGCAACCAATTTAGACCCACTCATCGGCTTGGCTTTTGGCTCATCTTTAATTTCAATTTTTGCGCGTTTAGGCGGTGGTATATTTACCAAAGGTGCTGACGTAGGTGCTGACTTAGTAGGTAAAGTAGAAGCAGGTATTCCAGAAGATGACCCTCGTAACCCTGCTGTAATTGCCGATAACGTTGGCGATAACGTTGGCGATTGCGCAGGGATGGCTGCCGATTTGTTTGAAACTTACGCAGTGACTTTAATTGCAACAATGGTACTTGGCCATTTATTACTTAGTAGTGCAGGTGCAAACGGTGTGCTCTACCCGCTGATGTTAGGTGCAGTTTCGATTGTGGCTTCTATCATTGGTTGCTTTTTTGTTAAGGCAACACCCACCATGAAAAATGTGATGCCTGCTTTATATAAAGGCTTGGCTGTTGCAGGCGTATTGTCGTTAATTGCGTTTTATTTTGTCACGATGAAAATGTTCCCAGATGGTGTAACAGCTGGGGCGCTTAGCATTTCAGCAAATAAGCTTTTTGGTGCTTGTGCGGTTGGTTTAGTCTTAACTGCAGCTTTAGTATGGATTACTGAATACTATACTGGTACGCAATACGCGCCAGTGCGCCATGTTGCACAAGCGTCAACTACTGGCCATGCGACTAATATTATTGCAGGTATCGGCATTTCGATGAAATCAACTGCTTGGCCTGTACTTTCTGTTTGCCTGGCTATTTGGACAGCATTTCATTTAGGAGGTTTATATGGCATTGCTATTGCAGCCACCTCCATGTTAAGTATGGCTGGTATTGTGGTTGCACTTGATGCATATGGCCCAATTACAGATAACGCAGGCGGCATTGCAGAAATGGCAGAGTTACCTAGTAGCGTGCGCGATGTAACCGACCCTTTGGATGCAGTTGGTAACACCACCAAAGCGGTGACCAAAGGTTATGCAATTGGCTCAGCTGGCTTAGCAGCCCTCGTATTATTTGCAGACTACACCCATAAGCTTGAAGGTGCCGGCATTGTTGCAAAATTTGATCTAAGTGACCCAATGGTGATTATCGGTTTATTTATTGGTGGCTTAATCCCATTCTTGTTTGCGGCGATGGCGATGGAAGCAGTTGGCCGTGCTGCGGGCGCGGTGGTTGAAGAAGTGCGTCGTCAGTTCCGGGATATTAAAGGCATTATGGAAGGCACTGCCAAGCCAGAATACGGCAAAGCAGTTGACATGTTGACGACAGCTGCTATTAAAGAAATGATGATTCCATCACTCTTACCAGTAGCTGTACCGATTGCAGTCGGTTTATTATTAGGCCCTGTGGCTTTAGGTGGCTTACTGATGGGTACCATTGTGACTGGTTTATTTGTGGCAATCTCGATGTGTACTGGTGGTGGAGCTTGGGATAATGCGAAGAAATATATTGAAGATGGTCATCACGGCGGTAAAGGTTCAGACGCGCACAAAGCGGCTGTGACTGGCGACACTGTTGGCGACCCATACAAAGATACAGCGGGTCCTGCGGTGAATCCATTGATTAAAATTATCAATATTGTGGCTTTACTGATTGTGCCATTACTGCATATGTAAATCGCTTCAAATCAAAAAAGGCGACTTTTTAAGTCGCCTTTTTTATTAAGTTATAATTTGATTGCAAGCTAGTTTTATTAAAACCTAATTGTATTAAACCCTAGCCAGTATTCCTTAAGCCAGCGGCAATGCCGTTAATGGTGAGTTGTATTGCCAGTTTTAATTTCTCATCTTCTTCACCACCACGTAATCGCTTAATAAGCTCCACTTGCAAATGATTCAGTGGGTCTAAATATGGTAGTCGATTACGAATAGAGTTAGCCAACATCGGGTTATTACTTAGTCGCTCTGTTGTGCCCTGTAATAAGTTTAACGCATTGGTAGTGAGCACATACTCTTCTTCTATGCGATTATAGATATGCTCTCGCAATTTTTTATCTGCCACCAAATGTGCATAGTGTCGCGCAACCACCATGTCTGTTTTTGCTAGCACCATGTCCACATTTGCAATCAAGGTTTTGAATAAAGGCCAAGTTTCCAGCATCTCTTTTAAGGTTGCAGTACGCTGTTCAAACAAACTTTCATCCGCATGCAAATATTGATGAATCGCACTGCCCAAACCAAACCAACCTGGTAACAGTAGACGACATTGCCCCCATGAAAATCCCCATGGAATCGCTCTTAAGTCTTCAATTCGATTCGTCGCTTTTCTGGCTGCTGGACGACTACCAAGATTTAACTGCGATATTTCAAATATTGGAGTGGCACTAAAAAAGTAATCTGCAAAGCCTGGTGTTTCGTAAATCAAACTACGATAAGTTGTCATCGCAGTTTCCGATAAGCTTTCCATCAAGCCTTCGAACATCCGTTGTTTTTTTCCAGCTAGCGCATTATTTGGCAGCAAAGTCGCATCAATCGTCGCCGCGATAAATGTTTCTAAATTCTGTCGACCCACCTTAGGGTCTGCATATTTATTGGCAATAATTTCACCTTGCTCAGTGAGCCGAATTTGTCCATCTACAGTACCATTGGGTTGTGCCATGATAGCTTGATAAGTTGGACCCCCACCACGACCAACCGTGCCACCTCGACCGTGAAATAAACGCAGTTTAATTTTAGCTTGGCTAAAAAGCTCAACCAGTGAAACTTCTGCTTTATAGAGCTCCCAATTCGAGGTTAAAAAGCCGCCGTCCTTGTTACTATCAGAATAGCCCAACATGATTTCTTGTTCGCTACCTTGGTATCTCAACACATGTCTTATCCCCAACAAGCTTAACCACCGACCCATAATCATAGGCGCGTTGCGCAAATCGGCAATCGTTTCAAATAATGGCACAATATTCAAATCCATCTGAATTTTTTGCGAGCCCCAAATGCCACGCAACATGCCTGTTTCTTTTTGCAGAAGCGCAACTTCAAGCAAATCAGACAAGGTTTCAGTGTGAGAGATAATATATTGGCAAACCATGCTGTCGCCATAACGTTTGCGTATTTCTCTAGCTGTATTAAGTACATTAATTTCACTATGTACAAATTCAGAATACTGCTGATGCGGCGAAAATAACAATCTTGGTTGTTTTAATTCATCTAGAAGCGTCTGAATTTTTTCTTCTTCCGAAAGCTCATCATAATTAAAATCAAACCCAGCCTTTAGAAACAATTCTTTAAGCACAGTTTCATGCATATCAGATGACTGCCTTAAATCAATTGTCGCCAGGTAAAAACCAAAAGTTTCGATGGCTTTAGTCAGCTTACCCAAGCGCGGATAAATTA
>JAIYEJ010000260.1 GCA_027487055.1 Methylotenera sp.
ATAAAACATACAAGCGCCCAAAATACCTAAAAACATGATATTGCGCTGCTTTGTTATATTGCCTTCGGTATTTCGGCTGGCAAGCGCAAGCAAAGCCATAATACCACCTTCGCCTCGGTTATCTGCCCGCATAATAAACGCAACATATTTAACTGATACCACCATAATCAGTGCCCAAGTGATGAGCGATAAAATTCCGTACACATTTTCTGGGTTAAGCAATAATGGATGGTGGCCAGCAGAAAATACTTCTTTCATTGTGTAAAGCGGGCTGGTGCCGATATCACCAAAAACCACACCTAGTGCGGCAAGTGCCATGGTATGTAATGCGGTTTTTTGTGAATTGTTATCCATAGATGTTGAAATTGATATGGGGTTTGATGATTATATAGGTTTGGATATTTTTATAGCGCTAGCTGTTAACTTTTAAATGATATGGCATTTAATTTGAATGAGCATTATCAATCAATTAGAGCGTTAAACCAATACTTCATTGCGCCAATTACAAAATTAATTCGATTTAATTCTATTAACTGTTGCATCTGCACTACCATCATGAAAAATAATACTTACAGCCTCGCCCACTTTGGCTTGTAAGCTACTTTTAATCATATTGCCAGTATCGTCTTGCACCATGGCATAGCCGCGCGCCAGTACATTCTTTGGATTAAGTTGCGCAAGGCTATTTTGTAACTGTAACACATGTTGTTGCTGTGTTTTTAATATGCCTTGAAAGGCAATGTCCATGCGGTGTTTGAGCTGCCTTGTTTGATTAAATTTGTTTTCAATTTGCTGCGCTGGCGAAATTAATCTACGCGCTAAATAATCGAGTTTCTGCGCGCGTGTCTGAAGCCCAGTATCCACGCGTCTTTCAAGCCTGCGCCAAAGATGATGTAATTGGTCGATTAAGGTTTGCATATCGGCACAAGCCAGTTCTGCGGCGGCGGTGGGCGTTGCTGCACGCACATCTGCCACAAAGTCACAAATGGTAAAGTCGGTTTCGTGACCAACGCCAGAAATAATCGGTATTGCAGAATCATCCATCGCTCTGGCGACCACTTCCTCGTTAAATTGCCATAAATCTTCCATGCTTCCGCCTCCACGGCAAACGATTAGTGTGTCTACTTCTGCGCGTTCATTGGCGGTGCGAATGGCCTTTGCAATCAGCGCGGCTGCGCCTTTGCCTTGCACGGGTGTGGGGTAAATAATCACACCAATATTGGAGTTGCGGCGGTTTAAAGTGGTTAAAACATCTCGTAAGGCGGCTGCATCGGGAGAGGTGACGATGCCGATGTTGTTTGGGTGTTTGGGAATAGCCTTTTTAAACGCAGAGTCAAACAAACCTTCATGCTCAAGCTTGATTTTTAGTTGTTCAAACGCCTCAAATAGTGCGCCTAAGCCTGCTTTTTGAACAAATTCTACCGTGAGTTGAAAGTCGCCACGAGCCTCATACAGCGTTACTGTGCAACGCGCTTCAATGTTGTCGCCCTCACGTGGCATAAAATCCACATAACTATTGCGGCCTTTAAACATCACGCATTTCACTTGTGCGGCTTGGTCTTTCAGCGAAAAATACCAATGCCCACTGGCGGCGCGAGTGAAATTAGAAATCTCGCCAGATACCCAAAATAGCGGAAAAGATTGCTCTAAGACGTTACGCGCTAAACGATTTAACTCGGTGACGGTCAATATTTGCTTAACTGGCATGTTGTTTTGTGCGGTCATGCCATATTATCTATTACAATGCGGATAAATTTAAAGGCAATTTATGATGAAAAAAAGTTTTTTACAATATTTTTCTGGAAAATCTGGCTATTTAATTGGCTTCGCGGCCTGCTTTGCCACGGTGGTTTTGGCTTTAGTCATTCAAACACTTTATAAGCTTGAGCCTTGCCCTTTATGCATTACGCAGCGTATGTTTTTTATGGGCTTAGGTATGCTTTTTTTAATTGGTGCGTTTATCAAACCTGCAACACTATTGCAAAAAATATTCACAGGTTTACAAGTGCTCACCGCGCTAGGTGGGGCGGGCTGGGCGATTCGCCATTGGTATTTGCAAGCCAATAAAGAAAGCATCATTGCCGATTGCGGTGTGGGTTTTGATTATATGTTCGAGAATTTTCCGCTAAAAAAAATGTTTAAGTTGATATTTAAAGGTACAGGCGATTGCGCGGCCATTGATTGGACGTTTTTAGGCTTAACCTTACCGCAATTGGCATTGATAAGTTTTACCTTATTTGGCGTTTACGCAATTTATTTATTTAAAACAAAATGACTTTATACAAAACATTAGACGATTTTGTAGGCAATACGCCCCTAGTGGCTCTGCAACGCATGCAGGGTAAAACTTCGAACAAAATATTAGTTAAGTTAGAGGGCAACAACCCTGCAGGTTCGGTGAAAGATCGGCCAGCCTATAGCATGATTACGCGGGCAGAAGCGCGTGGCGATATTAAGCCAGGTGACACTTTGATCGAGGCCACCAGCGGCAATACGGGTATTGCGCTGGCGATGGTGGCGGCGATGCGTGGCTACAAAATGGTGTTGGTCATGCCAGAAAATCAAAGTGTAGAGCGCCGCCAAAGCATGAAAGCTTATGGTGCAGAGCTAGTGCTGACCCCCAAAGATGGCAGTATGGAGCTTGCGCGTGATGTCGCGCAGAAAATGCAAGCCGAGGGCGAGGGAATTGTGCTCGATCAGTTTGGCAACTCAGATAATCCACTTGCGCATTATGAAACTACAGGCCCAGAAATTTGGGCAGCAACCGAGGGCAAAATCACGCATTTTGTCGCGACGATGGGCACGACTGGTACCATTATGGGTACTTCACGTTATTTAAAAGAGCAAAATCCCAATATTCAAATTATTGGCGTGCAACCTGAGGAAGGCGCACAGATTCCAGGTATTCGTAAATGGCCAGAAGAGTACTTGCCTAAGTTTTTTGACCCTAAGCGCGTCGATGAATTGCGTTATGTGTCACAAATTAACGCAGAAAACACCACGCGAAAACTTGCAACGCAAGAGGGAATTTTTGCAGGTATCTCAAGTGGCGGCGGGCTTTACACAGCATTGCAACTCTCTAAAGAACTTGAAAATGCGGTCATCGTTTCTATTGTTTGTGACCGTGGCGATAGGTATCTTTCTACAGGTGTTTTCCCCGCATAAAAACGCAACTATTGTCATGATACTGCGTTTCAAACCAAAAAATGCGTCCTTACATATCACCCCATATGCAGCGTCCAATTTTTTGACCTGTGGCTTGTCTCACTTAAATATTTGCGTTTTTTTATGGCTGATGATCTGCGTGTTTGCAAATCACGCGCACGCAATTTCGAGCATTCAAATAAGTGTCGGCACAGTTGAGGCGCCTGCTGGTAGCCTTAAAAATGCAGAATTTCAAGTCGATTTAAAAGCCGAAGAGCCAGCGCTTAAGTTACATGCCGAATTAAAACCTAGCAATGAAAATGAGTTCACCCAATTTAATTTGCGTTGCGGCACGTTTTTAAGTGATCGTATTGGTGAGTTAGATTGTCTTGACGGATTATTTAGAGCAAAAAAAATCAATATCCCGTTGACCGCGCATTTTAAAAGCATGCCAGATGACTTTTCTTTTAATGTGGATTTTTTAGAAGCTCGTTTTAGTGATGAAACAGGCGAGCATGCGGGCGAAAAACTCACAGGTAAAATTATCCTCGCGGCAAAAAAACAAAAAGACATTTGGAACTGGAGCGGCGTATTTAATTGGACAGAAGGCGAGCTTTATTGGCAGCCTTTTTATTTTGGCAAAGCAGGCAATAGTTTTGCGATAGGCGGCACTTTTCATGCGCCAGATTTATACATTAACCAAGCCAATTTGGTTGTGAATGAAGTAGGCACCATGTCTGCTAGGGCACATATTAATACAGAAAGCAAAATAGTAGAGGATGTAAAAGTAAACGCAAAAGAGGTAGATTTTGCTGGGCTTTACGCCTTGGTGTTAAAGCCTATGGTGGAAAAATCTGCGTTTGGTAATTTAAAAGTGGCTGGTAGCGCAGATTGGCAATTTGAAATTAAAAATCACCAACCTACCAGTTTTGAGCTGAATTTAAAGAAAGCGCATATAGAAGACCTCAATGGAAAATTTGCACTCAACGATATTAATGCGCGTATACCTTGGGATTACGATATTCCGCAAACAGTGACGGTTTCATATTCTGATGGCCACATATTAAAAGTACCGCTTGGCAAAACCAACTTACAGGCCGAGCTTAATCGGTATTCGCTCACTGCAACAAGCTTGGTGTTACCTGTATTAGATGGCGCATTAAAATTTGAAGACGTTTCTGCAGCATACTTAAGCCAGCAATGGTTTTGGCATGTGAAAATGCAGTTAGAACCAATTACCATGAACAAATTTAGTCAAGCGGTCGGCTGGCCAGAAATGCAAGGTAAAATTGATGGGCAAGTGCCTTTAATTACTTATGCAGCCAAACAGTTAAATATGGAAGGCACAATGCAATTTAATATGTTTAAAGGCAATGTCAGCATGAGCGATTTACGCATTGATGACCCACTTGGCAATGTGCCTAAGCTGTATGCTAACTTGCAAATGCGAGATATTGATTTGGGTGATTTAACGCGCACGTTTAACTTTGGCGCAATAGAGGGCAAACTAGAGGGCGACGTGAAAGATTTGCGGCTAGAAAACTGGAAGCCTGTGTATATGAATGCGATCATTCAAACTGCTGATGGTA
>JAIYEJ010000081.1 GCA_027487055.1 Methylotenera sp.
ATATTGAATTGGCCAAAAAAGTTACTGGCGGCAATGTGGACATTACCGATGACGCATTTACAACGGTAAGCAACCCGAATGTAGATGTAGTGGTTGAACTTATTGGGGGATATACCTTAAGTAAGCAGCTCGTATTAAAAGCCATAGAAAATGGTAAGCATGTTGTTACTGCAAACAAAGCACTGATTGCGATGCATGGTAATGAAATTTTTGCAGCAGCGCAGGCAAAGGGTGTCATTGTTGCATTTGAGGCTGCTGTTGCTGGTGGGATTCCGATTATCAAAGCACTTCGTGAAGGCTTAGGCGCAAATAATATAGAGTGGATCGCGGGTATTATTAATGGTACAACTAACTTTATTTTGACCGAAATGCGCGAAAAAGGCTTAGCATTTATAGATGTCTTACGTGAAGCGCAGCGCTTGGGTTATGCCGAGGCTGACCCCACTTTTGACGTAGAGGGCATTGATGCCGCACACAAACTCACCATTATGAGTGCGATTGCATTTGGAATACCTATGAAGTTTAGCGAAGCGTATACCGAAGGTATCACCAAGCTTGAACAAACCGATATTAAATATGCTGAAGAGTTAGGTTACCGTGTAAAACTGCTTGGTATCACTAAGCGCACAGACGCTGGCGTTGAGTTGCGTGTGCATCCCACACTAATACCAGAAAAGCGCTTAGTAGCCAATGTGAATGGTGCGATGAATGCTGTTGTAGTGAAGGGCGATGCGGTTGGACCAACGCTTTATTATGGTGCTGGTGCTGGTGCAGAACCAACCGCAAGTGCGGTGGTTGCCGATTTAATGGATGTCGCTAGGTTAAGTTCGGCAACAGTTGAACAACGTGTGCCGTATTTAGCTTTTCAACCGAATAGCGTTGCCGACTTGCCAATATTGCAAATAAGTGAAATAAATAGCGCTTATTATTTACGTATGCGTGCTAGTGATAAACCAGGTGTATTAGCAAAAGTCACCAAAATACTTGCTGACCGAGATATTTCAATTGATGCAATGCTGCAAAAAGAGCCGCAAGATGCAGAAACCGAAGCCGATATTGTGATTTTGACGCATACTACGCTTGAAAAGAACATAGATGCAGGTATTCTAGAAATTCAGGCGTTACAGTCGATAGTAGGTAATGTCATCAGACTGCGTGTTGAGACTTTATAAAAGAATTCCTACTATTAAATATTACTTAATAAAGTATAGTTCAAAAGTATAGTTAATAAGTAAGAGGTTTTAACTGTCAAAAATTCTTTTTTATAAAAAGATTGAACGTATTTTATTATGTAATTTCTAAAATTAGGTTTTATTAAAGTATATGGCAAATTTGATAGAGGAAAATAATCCATTTTCGCGTGTTTCCAAGCTTATAGAGCTCGAAAAGAGCGATATATACATTATTATTTTTCTAACGCTGGGTGCAGGTTTTCTAGCACTCGCTACTCCAATTGCTGTTCAAACACTTGTGAACATCGTCACCATGGGTGGTGTTGTTCAGCCACTTATTTTAGTCTCTTTTATGCTGTTTATTCTGTTGGTTTTTTCTGGCGGACTAAATCTACTTGAGACCTATGTAGTAGAACTTATGCAACGTCGTGTATTTGTCCGTGCAACATTGCAATCTGCAGCAAAAGCACAAGCGATGCAAGTATCTGTAAGAGATTCTGAAAATACGGTTGAGCTTATGAATCGTTTTTTTGATGTGTCTACTGTGCAAAAGACCACTTATCAACTCCTCACTAAAGGCTTGGCTGCTGTGTTGCAGGCAATTGTGGGTAGCATCGTGCTCATGTTTTATAGCTTTTATTTTGGGCTTGCAGCATTCTTTTTATTGTTGATGGCTTGGATCACAGTAAAAGTTGTTGGCGGCTTAGCTGTGCAGACGGCGATTAGTGAATCATATGCAAAATATGACACAGCCGCATGGTTAGAAAGTATTGGCCGCAACTTAACGATGTTTAAGTTTGGTAATAGCCAAGCACATGCGATGCAACGAGCAGATGCGCTCGCCAATAACTATCTTGATCGCAGAAAAAAACATTTCTACACGCTATTTAAGCAAAATATTTTAGCAACACTAACCTATGCCACTGCCGCCACCTTAATGCTAGGTTTAGGTGGTTGGCTTGTAATGCAAGGGCAAATTAATTTAGGCCAGTTTATTGCGGCGGAGCTAATTACTTTTACTGTACTTGCGGCATTTGTGCGTTTTGTTGCGCAATTGGAGTATTTATACGATCTAACGGCAGGCTTGGATAAACTCGCTATGCTAAATGAGTTGCCAAGTGAACGAGAGGGTGGGCATGTTATTCAGTCTACACAGGCTTATTCTGTGGAAGCGAATCAGCTTATTTTGCCAGCAGTTCAGCGTCAGCGTATTGTGAATTTGCGTTTAGACAGTGGGAAAAGTCTCGCTATTTTAGTTGATTCAGAAAATGCTAAATCATCTTTGGCAGAGCTCTTGGTGGGGCTACGTTCGCCACTTTCTGGCGTAGTGAAAATTAATAATATGGACATACGCCAACTTGATTTAAGCGCCATGAGGCAGCATATCGCTTATATTCAGCATATTGA
>JAIYEJ010000139.1 GCA_027487055.1 Methylotenera sp.
ACTGCAATTATGGTTGAAGTTGCAGGCTTGGGTGAGCAGCTAAAAATGGGTGAACTTCGCTTGGCTGAAGTGCAAGACCAACTCAAAGATTTAATGCTGAATATGCCTAATTTGCCTCATGAAAGCGTGCCAATTGGCAAAGATGAATCTCAAAATCTGGAAGTGCGTAAAGACGGTACACCACGTAGTTTTGATTTTGAAATTAAAGACCACACTGATGTTGGCGCGCCTCTTGGTCTAGATTTTGATACAGGTGCTAAACTATCTGGGTCACGCTTTACCGTGATGCGTGGCCAAATCGCTAAACTACACCGAGCCTTGGCGCAGTTTATGTTAGATAGGCAAACCGACCAGCATGGCTATACTGAGTGCTATACACCATATTTGGTAAATGCGGAAACGTTAATTGGCACTGGTCAGCTACCTAAATTTGAAGAAGATTTATTTAGCTTAAAACATAACGAGAGCAAATTATACTTAATCCCTACGTCTGAAGTGACGCTCACCAATACCGTGCGCGATGAAATCTTACCACTAGAAGCCTTGCCGATTAAGTTGACCGCACATACGCCGTGCTTTAGAAGCGAGGCAGGTAGCTACGGTAAAGATACCAAAGGTATGATACGTCAGCACCAGTTTGATAAGGTCGAGATGGTGCAAATCGTGCATCCAAGCAAAAGTTACGATGCACTAGAAGAAATGGTTGGGCATGCAGAAAACATCTTAAAAGCTTTAGAGTTGCCTTATCGCGTGGTCTCGCTCTGCACGGGTGACATGGGTTTTGGTGCAGCAAAAACTTACGATTTAGAAGTGTGGTTGCCTGCGCAAAATACTTACCGTGAAATATCAAGTGTCAGTAATTGTGAGGCTTTTCAAGCGCGTCGCTTACAAGCACGCTTTAGAAACGAAGCAGGCAAAACCGAGTTTGTGCATACGCTTAATGGTAGCGGTTTAGCGGTTGGCCGCACTTTGGTGGCGGTGTTGGAGAACTATCAACAAGCTGATGGCACAGTAAATATCCCTGCAGTGCTAAAACCTTATATGAATGGCTTAGACTTCATAGGAAAACGTTAATCGATTATTTCTAACTGCTCGGCCTTAGCCACTTTAAAGTTATAATTATTTGGCGTATAGCTTGGTTGGTTACTTAATAAAATGTTGTAGTAACTGCGAATAGACTCAACGAAAATGACGGGTTGACCACAGCCACAGTATCCATATTTTGCGTTCACATAGTATTTTGGATTATTGAGCATCACTAAGGTCTTTTTCACATCTGCCCAACTATCGGGGTTAAGTTTTAAACGCTGGGCAAGCACACGCGCATCTTCAACATGTGCGTAACCAATGTTATACGATGCCAAAGACATATAAGTTCGGTCAGGCTCCGGGATTCTGCTAGGAATGCTTTCTAGCATTAAATTAATATATTTTGCCCCAGCAGGAATACTTTGTTTAGGGTCTAACCTATCGCTCACTCCCATACGGTCTGCAGTATCTTCAGTCAACATCATTAAACCACGCACACCTGTGGGTGAAGTGTTAAAAGTATTCCAATGAGATTCTTGATAACTAATCGCTGCTAGTAAACGCCAATCGATACCAGTGATTTCTTGGGCTTGCTTAAATAAGTGTGCATATTTTGGCAATAAGGTATTAATTCTAGAAAGAAACGTTTTAATATCCAATGGGTTAAGGCGTTTTGAGTTGCCGTGGTAACGATCAATCAGGTTGCGTAAAGTGCCATCATTCTTAATTTTAGTGAAGAATTTATTCGCTTTTTCTAATAATTGTGGGTCGCCTTGTTTTGAAAATGCCCAGCCAATTTTTTCAGGCTCTCCAATTGCAAAAGCCACCCCTAAATTAGGATGGTGGTTTTGTAAGTTTGCAATTAAATGACTATCAGCGATGCTAAATTCAATTTCGCCATTTGCAACAGCTAAGAGTAATTGTTCAGAATCAAGATGATTAATTTCATTCCAAATTAAATTAGGATTCTTTTGTTTTAATTGTGTTAAACGCTCCGCAAAGCTTGTGCCGGCAGGGATTGTAATTTGATGATCAATCAGATCTTTAATGCTTTTTGGTGGCTTTGTGGTGATTTCTCGATTAAAAATCACTTCTTGTTGAATGTCTTGATATGGAATTGTAAAGTTAAATCTTTTTTTACGCGCTTCGGTAATTGTAATGTCTGCAGCAGCGATATCCGCTTTGCCACTTAGCACGGAGGGCAAGATTTGATCAATATGTTTTTCTACAATCAGTTTTAATTGCACCCCTTGATACTCTTGATATTGATTTAAGTCTTTTACAAATAGTTTAGCTAAGTCGTATTCGAGTCCAGCAAAGTCATTATCGCCATTTACATAATAGGTATTGGGGCTATTGAGGGTAACAAAGGTAATAATTTTTTCTTTAGGCGTTTCAAGCTTAGACAGATCTTCAATAGTGCTTTCATTGCGTTTGTCACAACCCAATAAAGCGAGCGCGCAAGAAAACAAAATGTAATGTAATTTAAACAAACGCATATTAAAAGCGTGAATCTATTTCCAGCGTTCTTCAATTTTTCCATCGCCTGCAATGAGTACAGCGCTGGTCAGTTGATGAAAAATACCGTGTTCGACTACGCCAGGAATATTGTTAATTAACTGGTTAAGTGCAGATTCTGAAATGGATTTATCAAACGACATGTCTAATACTAAACTTCCGTGAGATGTAATAGACAGGCCATCTTTGGCAGCGTTCTGACGTAAGTCGCCCACGCCACCTGCCGCTTCTAGGCTACGCTTGGCTGCTTTCCATGCAAAAGGTATCACCTCAATTGGTATTGCAAAGTTTGTGCCGATACGATCAACTAATTTGCTTCTATCGGCAACGACTAAAAACTGCTTGGAGGCTTTTGCGAGTAGCTTTTCCAGAACCAAATCATAGCCTCGACCTTTTAGCAAAGTCATATCGGGCGTAATTTCATCAGCACCATCTACGTACAAATCAATCTCTGAGACTTGGGTGAGCGCGATGACATTTAAGCCTAAGCTTTGCGCTTTCATCATACTGATGTGTGAGCTCGCGATGGTGGTGATTTTTAGGTTGCTCTCTTTTTGTAATCGGGCGAGTTCTTCGATAAAAAAATTGGCAGTCGATCCTGTGCCTAACCCAACTAGCATGCCGTTTTTTACATATTTTGCGGCATGAATCGCAACAAGCTGCTTATCATTCATGATATCAACCCCTCTTAATATTTATTATTCTTAATTAATTGAA
>JAIYEJ010000101.1 GCA_027487055.1 Methylotenera sp.
AGATGCCAAATTACGTCACTTAGACCGAATTGAAATTTATCGTCCACTTATAGCAGACCCTAAAGAAGCGCGTAAACAACGCGCTGAACAAGCAAAAGATAAAAAATAGACTTTTTTTAAATTAGTGTTTTATTCAATATTTTTATTTAACAACTTTTATTTTACATCCGGTGCTGTCAAAAATTAGTTGATGAGTTCGGTAAAAACTTTAGAAACAATTCGAATTTATTTCACGCTGTGCTTGGGCTTTAGCTGCGCTTAAATCGTTATCCCCCATAAACTCACGCTCACCTTTTGCATTCAACTTAAATACGCGCCCACCCTGATTGTAGGTTTCGTAATTTACTCTTGCTGCTTTACAATTTTCGGCTTTTCTTTTTGCCTCAGCCTCTTTTTCTTGCTTAGCGCGCTTTTCAGCCTCAGCATTATTTTGGCGCTTTTGAGCAGCCATTGCTTCAGATTCTGGCGTTGGGATTTCTTTAAATGATGTATTTGGTTTTACAACCTCTGTTGGCGTAGCGGTTGGCGCTGGATTCACAGAAGGACTAGGCGCCTTTTTTGAGCCAATTATTTCTTGTTTAATATTTGAAGGAGGCGGAGTATCAGTGTAGCGAATTGAACCATCTTTATCTTTCCATTTATACACTTGTGCATTACTTAACAGCGGTTGCGTGCCTAAAAAAAACACAATCCAAAATAAATATGCTGTCTTCATATGCTTCCCTATCCATTCGCGAACATCGCTTAAAAAGTACTTTTAATAACGCTTAACTCTAAAATTAAGTTTACCTAAACACAATATCAAATGAGAGTTTAATTCATAAATTTACGATTAATTCATGTTTTTTAATGAATTTTTAGCTTACCAACTTTTAATAAGCAATGCAAATCTGTATAATTTCGTTTTGGATAAGGATTACCTATGCGTTTGTTGCAACAAGCCCTTACATTTGACGATGTCTTACTCGTTCCCGCACACTCAGTGGTTATGCCACGCGAAGTTAACTTAAGTACTCAACTCACACGTACTATTAAACTCAATATCCCGCTGCTATCTGCTGCAATGGATACAGTGACCGAAGCCAGAATGGCGATTGCGCTGGCGCAGGTTGGTGGCATGGGTATTATTCATAAAAATATGTCTATTGAGATGCAGGCGTCCCGTGTTTCACGCGTCAAACGTTTTGAATCTGGCGTGGTGATTGACCCTGTGACGATACATCCGCAAATGAGCGTACGAGAAGTTATTGAACTCACCAAACAACATAAAATTTCTGGCTTGCCGGTGGTGCAAGATGGCAAAGTGGTTGGCATCGTAACAAATCGCGACTTGCGATTTGAAACGAATCTTGAGCAAGCAGTCAGCAATATTATGACGCCGCAGGATCGTTTGGTGACTGTGCAAGAAGGTGCGAGCCGTGAAGAAATCATGGGCTTATTACACAAGCACCGGCTAGAGCGCTTATTGGTAATCGGCGAAAAATTTGAGCTCAAAGGCTTAATCACGGTAAAAGATATTCAAAAATCGTCTGACTATCCACTTGCTTGTAAAGACAGCAAAGGCCGCTTATGTGTTGGCGCCGCAGTAGGTGTGGGTGATGGTACTGACGAACGTATAGCTGCGCTGGTTGAAGCGGGAGTGGATGCCATTGTGGTCGATACTGCGCATGGTCACTCGCAAGGCGTATTGGCACGCGTAAAATGGGCCAAAACGCGTTACCCTAATTTGCAAGTCATAGGTGGCAACATTGCTACTGCTGATGCCGCATTGGCCTTGGTAGATCATGGTGCGGATTGCGTTAAAGTTGGCATTGGCCCAGGGTCAATTTGTACCACGCGTATTGTGGCTGGCGTTGGTGTACCGCAAATTACCGCGATTAGTAACGTGGCAAAAGCGCTAGAGAAATCTGGCGTACCTTTTATTGCTGATGGCGGCATACGCTTTTCTGGCGATATTTCTAAAGCCATTGCCGCAGGCGCTCATTGTGTGATGTTGGGTGGTATGTTTGCAGGCACAGAAGAAGCACCTGGCGAAGTGGAGTTATTCCAAGGTCGTTCATATAAATCATACCGTGGCATGGGCTCTGTGGGTGCGATGCAAAAAGGTTCATCAGACCGCTACTTTCAAGAATCTGATGGTAACCCTGACAAATTGGTGCCTGAAGGTATTGAAGGCCGCGTACCTTACAAAGGCAGCGTGCTTGCAGTCATTCATCAACTAATGGGCGGTTTACAAGCATCGATGGGTTATGTGGGCGCAAAAAATATTAACGAAATGCGCAACAAAGCAGAATTTGTACAAATAACCAGTGCAGGCATGCGCGAAAGCCATGTGCATGACGTACAAATTACCAAAGAAGCACCCAACTACAGAATTGATTAGCAACATTTAAACTAAGTAGTATTGCCGAGAAAAATATAATGCTCTGAAAGCCATTATCCATGAGGCTTACAGGACATGCATTTTAATATCATCGATAAAACATGAATCATTCAAAAATTCTTATTCTAGATTTTGGCTCACAAGTCACCCAACTCATCGCCCGCCGTGTACGCGAATCGCATGTGTATTGCGAAATTCATCCTTGCGATGTTTCTGAGGAGTTTGTCAAAAATTTCAGTGCAGATGGAATTATTTTAAGCGGCAGCCATGCAAGCGTATATGAAGCAGAAACCGATAAAGCGCCGCAAGCGGTGTTTGAGTTAGGCGTGCCTGTGTTGGGCATTTGCTACGGCATGCAAACTATGGCGCAACAACTGGGTGGAAAAGTGGAAGCTGGTGCAAAGCGTGAGTTTGGCTATGCGCAAGTTCGCGCGCGTGGTCACTCTGCCCTATTCCGTGATATTCAAGATGCAACGAATCCAGAAGGTCACGGTTTGATTGATGTATGGATGAGCCACGGTGACAAAGTGACAGCATTACCCGCTGGCTTTAAAGTGATTGCCAGCAACGATACCACGCCTATTGCCGCGATGGCAGATGAAGATCGCAAATTCTACGCCGTACAATTCCACCCAGAAGTGACCCACACTAAAC
>JAIYEJ010000162.1 GCA_027487055.1 Methylotenera sp.
ATGGTTTTGTCGCCATCGCTCAGTTCCACATCGCTATCTATCGCCTCAAAAATACTTTGCGCTGCTGCCAAACCAATTTGAAAATCTTCCGCCGCGGCACTGATGTGTTTGATAGGTGCAATTAACATAAGCAGTGCGCCAATAAATGCAGCAAACTCACCCACAGTAAACCGCCCTAGCGCGTAATACACCACTAAAGTTAAGGCTAATGCAGCAAGAATTTCTACTACGAAACTGTTTAAACCAGCAATTCTGGCAGAACGTAATTCAAGTTGACGATTTTTATCGACCAAATTAGAAAAGCGCTCGTTCTCATAGGCTTGTGCGCCAAATATTTTTACTATGCGCTGACCAGAAATCGCTTCTTCAGCCACTTTTGTCATTTCACCTACGCCTTGCTGTACGCGCTTAGCATTTGTCCGCAATTTTGGCGTCATTTTCCTTAAATAAAGCACCATAAAGGGTGTAACAATTGCAAACACTAACGTTAGCCGCCAATCGAGATAAAGCATATAAAGAACGAGACCAATCACCGTGAGAATATCACGCATGACATTAAGGGCCGTGCGCGAACAAACGCTGGCTAAACGCTCTGCATCATAGGTAAGCTTTGAGACAAGCACGCCTGTGGTGCTTGCATCAAAAAAGCTCACTGGTAATAGCATAAACTTATTAAATGCCTCTGACCTAAGTTTTGCCACAATGCGTCTTGCAACCACCCGCATGCTGTACATAGAAATGAATCCAGCCAAGCCTCTTACTGACATTAATGCAAACAGCATCAGCGGCAAAATGAAAGCTTCATCTGCTGATTTCTTTACAAAGCCTTCATCGGTAACTTGTTTAATCAAGGCTAAAAAGCCAGTATTACTAGCGGCTAGAATCGCCGTTGAGATGATAGTAATGAGAAAGTAAGTTTTATACACCCAAGCATAACGAAACAAACGCAAATAAAGCATTTTTGCGTTTGCTATATGCGGCGTTTTATCTTGCTTGCGGTTTGATTTCGACATACTTAAAACGTCGAACCTAATAGAAAAATCAAGATAGTATTATGAGCCAGATTTTGTTTGTGTGGCAAAAGTAATATGCGTGTAATTTGCTTGGCGCGCAGCCTCCATTACATCCACGACCGATTGATGGGTTGATTTAGCGTCGGCATTAATTACAATGGTGGGTTCTTTACCGCTACCAGCTGCTTTAGTGAGCGCGCTAGAAATTGCTTCCACATCACCACTGCCTACTTCGACACCATTCACCATAAAATGCCCAACTGCATCTACTTCAACTGTAATGACTAAAGGTTTATCTTCAAGTGCAGTTGGCTCTGCTGTTGGTAGGTTAATTTGGAGCTCGCTGGTGCGCGAAAAGCTTGCACTCACTACCAAGAAGATAATAATCACTAAAAGCACATCAATGAGCGGCACAAGATTCATCTCGAGGTCTTCGTGACGTTTACCACGTTGAAAATTCATTTTAATTCCTTAAGCTATCATTTTTTATTGATTCAATAAATTTTAGAATATCCGTTTTTGCAAGGCGCCTGAGCGAAGAAAGTATGTTTTATAAGGCGAGCGACAGGCAACAAAGCGAAAACGTTATTGAAAAACTTACTTACGTTGACCATGTAAAATCTCAACCAATTTAATCGCCTGCTGCTCCATATCCACCAGCAAATCATCTACTTTACTACGGAAATAGCGGTAAGCAATCATCGCTGGCACTGCAACCACGATACCTGCAGCAGTGTTGTAAAGTGCAACTGAAATACCACGTGCAAATTGCGCAACATCGTGCCCACTATTGGTAAATGAGCCAAATAACTCCACCATACCAATTACTGTACCAAGCAAGCCCAATAGCGGCGCTACAGTAGCAATAGTGCCTAGCAATGGTAAATAACGTTCTAATCGGTGCGCAACTGCGCGACCTGTTTCTTCAATCGCTTCTTTGGTGATTTCACGTGAATTTTTAGCATTTGACAATGCACTTGCAAAGATTTGTCCTAATGGTGAATGTTCTTCTAGTTTATTAAGCGTATCTTTTGTAACGCCACCTTGGCCTAGCCATTTTTGCACTTCTGGCAACAAATTTGCTGGTGCTACAATACCGCTACGCAACGCCCAGAAACGCTCGCCCATAATCGCAAGCGCAATCACTGAACAAATAATTAACGGCCAAATCGGCCATCCAGCCGCTAAAATAATTTCCCACACAGCAATGCTCCTTAAGGTATTCTGAAAACTAGTGTTCTAAAAAACTCCCGCTACTTTAGCCCGAAGCGAAGATTTCGGCAAGTTTTTATCAATATTTTGATGTGTATTCGTCTTGCCAATAGCTTGGTTTTGCATGTCGCCAAGCATTTATTTGAATGGGTTTATCCTTTAAAAAATCAATCTTAATCGCCCCGTGATAATTAGAACGATACATGCTTGCGCCACTTTCTTTAAATCGTTTTTCAATCAGTGGTTTAGGATGTTTAAATCTGTTTGAATAGCCCACCATAAAAACAGCATGTTGCGCGCCCACTGCTTGCACAAAATCACTTTTCAAATGAAGTTTTACTGCCATGATGTGGAGCGATTAATAAATCGCTTTTTAAACGAGATTGTGCACGCGAAAAAATAGCGTCGATGGAAGGCTTATGGATATTAACTTCTAGGGCATCGCTTTTGATGTTGTGATTAAAAAGTGTGTTATAAGCTTCTTTTTCAATATCGCCTGTGAGTAGAATGCTGCCAAACTGGCTTGTTTCTTTTAACAAGCAGCTTTTATTATTATCTTTTTCGTTTGTATCTTCAACGCTTTTAATAGTTGGGTAGAACACCTTAAACTTAACGCAATCCCATTGGCAAAATTTGCTTTTAAAACACCTCATACGCTTTTGTGTTGCGTTAATTTCTGTAATATCAAATGAACTGGCAACGCAATCAACCGATCTTTGCGCTAGAACAGAACTAGCACCCGCATTATCATTTTATCGGATCATCTTTTTTATTAATGTGATTTTATTTAAACTGAGATAATTTACCGTCTTCAAGCCGATATTGTCTTTGCATTTTTGCGGCCAAATCCAAATCGTGAGTCACCACCACCAAGCTGGTATTTTGTTCTCGATTAATTTCTAACAACAAATCAAACACTTGATTTGCAGTCACACGGTCTAGGTTGCCCGTTGGCTCATCTGCAAGAATACATTGCGGCCGCGTGACGAGCGCACGTGCAAGTGCAGCCCGTTGTCGCTCGCCACCAGAAAGTTCACCTGGCATATGTTCTAAGCGATGTGCCAAACCTACTTCTTTAAGCATTTCTGTCGCTAAAGTTAGTGCTTGCTCACGCGGCATACGCCGAATGAGCAAGGGCATCGCTACGTTTTCAACCGCTGTAAATTCTGGCAATAAATGATGAAACTGATACACAAAACCAAGCGACTCATTTCGTAATTGACCTTTTTTAGATTCTGATAATTGGCTTAAATTTCTACCAGATAATTCAACCTTTCCACTTGTAGGCACGTCTAAACCGCCTAGCAAATGCAACAATGTACTTTTGCCAGAACCAGACACGCCAACAATGGCAATTTGCTCTCCCTTGTTAATGTTTAAGTCAATGCCATCAAGAACAGATACATGTAACCCAGCATATGTTTTACTTATGTGTTCGCAATTAATAATGCTATTCATACCTTAAGGCCTCTGCTGGGTTAATTTGCGAAGCCTTGTAACTTGGGTACAAAGTAGCAAGCAAGCTTAAAATAAATGACATCACAATAATAATAGTCACATCGTTCCAGTCTAGTTTTGAGGGCAAATCACTAATATAGTAAACATCTTTTGCTAAAAACTGCACTTGGAATAAATTCTCAATAAATGGCACGATGGTACTGATATTTAGCGCAATTAGAATGCCGATTACCGCACCTATTAAAGTACCGATGATGCCGATAAGCGCGCCTTGCACAATAAAAATAAGCATAATGCTGCGAGGACTTGCGCCAAAAGTCCGCATAATGGCAATATCGGCGCGCTTATCCGTCACCGCCATCACCAAGGTTGACACAATATTAAATGCTGCAACAGCTACAATTAAGGTGAGGATAATAAACATCACGCGTTTTTCTAACTGAACTGCTTTAAAAAAATTAGCATGTTGTTGTGTCCAATCGGTAATAAAGTAATTGCCTTCTAGTTTTTGTGCTAATTTCACTGACATTTCAGGTGCTTCAAATAAATCGTCTAACTTTAAGCGCAAACCAGACACATTCTCACCCATGCGATAAAGTTTTGCTGCGTCATCTAGATGAATAAAAGCTAAACCAGCGTCATACTCGTACATGCCAATTTGAAACAGTCCCACCACATTAAATTGCTTAATGCGCGGGACAACACCTGCAGGTGTAAATTGCCCTTGTGGCGCCATCAGCACCACTTTATCACCAATAGAAGCGCCTAATAACATTGCTAAATCTGCACCCAGCACAATGTTAAATTCACCAGATTGTAAATCTGACAAAGCCCCTGCTTTCATATGCTTGCCAATGTCCGCGACTTTGTCTTCCATATTTGGTAACACACCACGTACGATTGCACCTTGCACACCTTGCCCAAAACTCAACATACCTTGTGCCATCACATAAGGCGCACTTGCTTTCACTTCTGGTTGAGATTCAACTTGGCTTGCTAGCAATTGCCATTGACTGAGCTGGTTACTAGCCCCTGTGATTTCCAAATGCGAAGCCACCCCCAAAATACGGGTTCGGAGCTCAGATTGGAATCCGTTCATCACCGACAACACCACAATTAAAGCAGCAACACCCAAGGCAATGCCTATCATACTGGTGAGCGAAATAAAGGATATAAAATGATTTTTGCGCTTAGCTCGGGTGTAACGCAAACCTATAAAAAGCTCAAACGGTAGTTTTGCTAAATAAAAAGATTTTAAAGATAAAGACATAGAGCGAATCTTAACATTAAATGCTGGCCATATTAAAATTGGCCAGTGCTTACACGTAAGATTCTTACCCTATCAAGATATTTTAAAATGTCAGTGAAGCACGAACCCACTCACGTTGTTTCATCAGCGGTAAGCCCATCTCGACAATCTTGTCTTTGCCATCTAGATTAATTTTCACGCGATTGCCACGTTTATACTCACTTCTTGGAATGATCAATGAAAGGCTATTCGTTTCAGTTGCATCTTCTTGATCTAACAACAGCGCAGCGTATGAATTATCTTGCACGCTCGAAGCGTCATCATCATCATTGACATAATACCCTGAAACTACTTGCGTTAAATTTCGCTTGTTCATGCGATTTATTTGAACAGTCTTGGCACGCTTACCATGTACTTCTAACCCTGCGCGATAATTACCATTAGCTTGTTTTCTAACGCTCTTAATCTCAGCAATCACCAAAACATCTTTGTCGTCAGAAGTTGTATAGGCAATTAACTTGCCAGGCTCTATCCAGCTACTATAAGTTTTACCTAAATCAACACCTATGCCGTTTGCGCTTTCGTCTATTGCCCACCAATTTTCATTACCTAATACATTGGCTGTTGCTTTAGGGTTGGTTCTGTTTTTGTGATAAAGCGCTACTTTTAACTCAAAATCACGCACATCTCTATGCGTTGGCTGCCTATCTAATGCAGGGTTAAATGCATCTGCACGACGACAAATATCTTCTAAACCATAACTTACATTAATTAGCTTATTTCGCTTATCTCTACTGTCTTTTCTGCGTTGACGCTCATAGCCTTCCACGCACCAATCAACACGTAACTTTTTAAATAAGGCAGTTAAGACCGAAGTGGAAGCCATTTTACTAAGACCAAACTCTTCTTGTGATTTTTGTGTATCAACTGCACATAAAAAAGACTCAACATTGTCTACTAAGCCTGTAATACGCCAAAAGCGATAATCTGCAAATTTTTCTACAGAGCGAATACGTTCTGGCCCTCTGTCGGATTCTACGTTGATAAAGAAATGATACTTATCAACTTTATATGCCGTAGTAATCACAGGATTATTTGCCCACATTTTGAGAATCTGCTCTGCCAATTGAATTTGCAAACGGTTATAGTTACCTTTTTGCAAAATGTTTAGCATAAAGCCTCGATACAATATTGAAGCGATACTCGTTTCTTTCTTTTTATGCGGATATAAAAAGATATTTTTATTTACAATTGACAAATTTTCAGCACATTTGATGACTTTACAAACATTAGCCCAAGTGCCACTTGGAGCAGGTTGATCATCAAAATAACGCAATTTAGCCATCGCAAATGTTGCATTAAGGTGTCGTGCCAGAATCAAATTCATCTTTTCAATTTTAAATTGAATTTGAATTTGTCCTTCATAAAAATCTAAAAATTGTGTATAAGCCAAATAGAGCTGTCTTTGATATGAATAAGCCACATCATATAAATCTGTTTCTAAATTTCTATTTAATTTGAATAAACTCAAGTACTTATGTGTAGACTTGCTAACCTTTCTATAGGTCAGCTTATCGATTTCAAGCACTAAATCGATACGTTTTTCTAGACTAATATTTGAGTTAAATTGTATTTTTGCCAAGCGTTCTGTGATTTTTCTTAACGCTTCTAGGCTATCCATTTCCTGCAGGGTATTCATCCAATCGATGTTTTCAACATCATCTTCTCGGTACAATGTTGACTGAATTTTAAGTTTTACTGCTGATAACATAATTAAACACCGCCATTCAAAATTAATAACTTTTTGTATTATTAATTTCTACGTTGCAAAGCGTGTGCCAGAGTTTAAGTCTCATTTTTAAATTGTACTTTTTTATGAATGCACTTTAATTAATGCTGTTAAAATAGCGTTATGTTCACTGGAATTATACAAGCAGTAGGTAAAATTGAAACTATCACAAATGTAGGTGAAGACCTTAAGCTATCGATTTTTGCTCATAGCCTTGGCTTAGACGACGTAAAAATTGGAGACAGTATTGCCGTCAATGGTGTTTGCTTAAC
>JAIYEJ010000266.1 GCA_027487055.1 Methylotenera sp.
CACAGCACTCATTAATGTCACGCTTTAGATAAACATCAATCAGGTTAATCCCCTTTTGAGCCCTTGGAAAATTTGGGAATATTCCAAATCCTTAGAAATTATGTATTCTTAGGCGTTGCGGTAAATGTGTAAGGGTGACGGTAAAATTTAGGGGTAACGTGAAAACCCACTCCCGTAGGAGTAGGTGATTAATTTTATTACTTTGAGTCTTTAGCCTTTATATGCCATAAAACAGAAGAAAGTTAATAAGCTTAAAAGTGGATGCTGTATAACGATGCCTAATAAAAGAACCATCCCCCAAATGCCTAACGTGCTAGTTGCCTTATTCAAATTAATACCTCCTGTTGACTTACCTTACTATTAGTCTATCGCAGACAGAATGGCGCTAGCCTCAGCATGGTCCAACATATACTCACGTAACCAGTGATAATGATTGGCGCATATTGCTGCAAACGCTTTGTTGTTACTGAAGGATAAGTGACTGTATACATATAGGCAGGAAGTTATGCCTAAAGCATCTGCTGATAGCTTGCCTTCATAGCCATTAATGCAACTAACTTTATACAATTTATCCAAGTCTGGCGCCATGTAAAAGCCACCATTACTTAAATGATAGAACGCCCAGTAAGCACCGCTGTATTCAGGTGCGATATTGCCCGCTATTGAAAAAATCGCAGGCTCTAAACTAAGCGGAAAATTTATACCGAATAATGCAGCGGTATGCTTGATACGTTGATTGGTGCTGACTTGCTGACGAGTGATGCTAGATTCTGTCATGAATAAACTCCTTTAATTATTAAAAATTGCTACCCCTCCCCCAACTTGCAACAGACGTGCAAAATCCTGCACATGGCGCCGGATAATTTTTTATCTATTGAATTTGGGGGTGGGTGGGGTAGGAGAATCAGAAAAAACTAAAACTGAGCGTTGCACTCAGATTATTGCATTTGGATTTGTCGCTTTGATATGCTCATAGACTCTTGCTTTAGTCCATAAATGTTTTGGTACGTAATGCATTGGTCCACCTGCATTATTCCAGCACAATACAAAAATGCCCCATTGCGGATCACCTTTAACTTCATCCAGATAGCGACAATCATCCCAAGACATTGCGATATCTGTGACGTTAGGCCACTTACCATCATGCGCTTTCGCCCAGTCCAAATCACAACCAAGAATGTGCATTAAATCTTGCTCTGTTTCACACACATAGACGTAGCCACCTAAATACTCGCTATAGTCTTGAGTGGCTTCAGGTTGCTGCATTAACCAATCAATAGCTGATTCAGTGACTTCTAGTGGATTAGTAATGAGGGAGTTTTGATATTGGCATATGCCTAGGTTGATGAAAGCTTGATCCTGCAACAATCTAAAACTTATCTTATGTTGCTTGTAGTGCTGATGTGCTTCATTGAAGTTGTGAATCTTGATCATCTAGGTCTCCATTACGGAATTTGATGTATGTGAATTGTTGATGAAAGGCATCAGCTAAAGCTTCATCAGGTAAATCCCAAGTTAATACGGTTTCAATCGCGTCTAGGTAGTGTTGGTGGTTCATAAAATTTCCTTTGTTTAGATTGGTAAAAATGACGAATAAAAATTGCGATAGCGAGTAGTACGATAAAAAGAAAGGGTGAGGCTATAAATAAAAGCGCAAAGAAAATGAAGGCAAATATTTTGGTTGTTTCAGAAAGTAGGCAAAGCAAAGCCATCACGACGAGCGTGATAAATTCCATAGGTAAACTCCTTTTTAATTAATTTCGAGGTGATATTGAGGATGAAAATACGAATGCAGACCGGTATAAGCTCGGTATAACTTATTTGAAAAACGTGGAGGTTTGAAAGCCCTTGTCTGGCTTAGAGTTATGGCTAGTTATTTTTTGAGAGCAGCGGACTAACACTACATCGGAGCAAAATTCTTAGTACTACTGATTAGCTAATAAAGTTTTGAGAGCTTTCTCCGCTTTCTTAGCTTGGATGGAGGAATCTGGCTTTGTAGCTTTCTTTGGCTTAAGTCCTGAAGATGTTTTGTAGTTGGAGGGTATGTCCGTGACCTTTAAATTTACGTCTGAGGCGATGAGTGCTTTCATCTCTAACATAAACGCGTGACTATCTGATATCTCATAACCACGTATCTTGCCCTCTAAACTGCGAACTAGACCTTCGTTTTTGAGTGCTGCCATGAGAAAGGCTGGCGTGTTTACTGACTTGCCTATTAACTTAGGCAGAAGAGGATATGAAATGATGGGTTGTGGAGATGCTTCTAAAATAGAAAGCATAACATTCAGCGATACCCATTCAGGACTGAATAGGCCACCTCCCGTATTAGCTGTAATTCTAAAATAAAGGTCGTGCTTTTCATTACAACCAATGTGGTAAATCAAGTTTGCTTTGGTAGAGTTAGTTGGACAAGATGCGATTTTAAGAACTCGCATAGGTATGATTGTATTACTAGGTGATGCGTTACTGGCGGCAGCTTCTTTCATGATAAGTCTCCATAG
>JAIYEJ010000261.1 GCA_027487055.1 Methylotenera sp.
CCGCCGCCTTGAATCATAAAGCCATCAATGACTCTATGGAAAATCACATTTTCATAAAAGCCACTTTCTACATATTGTAGAAAATTTGCAACAGTAACGGGTGCTTTTTCAGCGTTTAGTTCTAACGTGAAATCGCCAAAGTTGGTAGTAAATTTAACCACGGAAATGTCCTTAAATTAATTGATTGATATGTCTGGTAAATATAATTGAGCGCGAAGGTTTTTATTATGCGTATTGACTAGGCTTATTTACTTAGTTACTTCTTTTGTAGCCTCTTTAACATCCTTAGCAGCTTGTTTTGGTGCTTCTTTAGCAACATCAATAAGTAACTTTACGTTTCTGATTGTAATAGCTTTAGTCGGCACATTTTCAAATCTACCAACGAAATTAGTTGGGACTAAGCCGATTTTTTGTACAACATCAAAACCACTGGTGACTTTACCAAACACGCAGTAGCCAACTTGCTCAGGGTCTGGGCCAGTGTAATTTAAAAATTGGTTATCGATTAAATTTACAAAAAATTGCGCAGTCGCAGAGTTAGGGTCCATAGTACGCGCCATTGCGATAGTACCAGGTTCATTTAGCAAGCCATTGTTAGATTCATTTACAATAGGCGCGCGCGTATTTTTTTCAGTCAAATCGCGCTCAAATCCCCCACCTTGAATCATAAAATTATTCATCACTCTGTGAAAAATGGTGTTTTCATAAAACCCATCTTTTACATATTGTAAGAAATTCGCCACAGTTTTTGGGGCTTTATCAGGGTATAGTTCAACTGTAAAGTTACCTTGCGAGGTTTCAAACACTACGCTGGGAGCCGCATGGATATTCGCTTGCAGAGTATATAAAAATATAAATAAAATCAGCTTAAATTGCATTAATTGTTTCACTACGCAGCACCCTCATAAATTATTTTCCACCGACCATTCTCATTCACCCAATATTGGCGCTTAAGCATTCTGTTTTTTAAAGTAGGGCTTCTAAAATCTTGAACGAAATTGACTAAAATAATAGGTTCTTCAAAACCTGGGTAAGAAAACATACTAATATCCTCAATTTCAATCGCTACTTTCGGTTTTGCAGCTTGAATGCTGCGCTTGTAATCAGCCCATTTTTGAAAACCACCATCGCTGTAAAAAAACTTTTTCGAATAGTGGCTTAAGTAATCTTCCGTATCTTGAGATATCCAATCATTACGCCAATCATCGATTGCTTTTTGTAATACTTGTTTTTCCGATGCTTGTGCTTCAATTTCACTTGTTGATTGTGAAGTATCTAACCAATCAATGTTATCTGCAATGATTACAGGTGTTTTGCCTCTTTGTAATATAGGTGCCAAAGATTTTAAATCAGGATTGCTAAGCACGACACATCCATCACTCGCGCGAGGTGGTCGGCTGTAAGTGTCTGTTGGCGTACCATGCAACCAAATACCAGAGCCTTTTTTATTTTGGTGCTGATCTAACTCATTTGGGTAGTTAAGGGGATAAGCACCATCACCATACATATCTGCGAGCGGTTGCATGAGTTTTTGGCCAGCAAAGTAAACGCCTAAAGGGGTGCGTTTGTCGCCTTGAACTTGCTTGCCTACACCATTTTTTCCAATGGTGACGTAGTAGTCGGCCATGTATTGCAAGCCACCATCTGTTTTTTTGTACACAAATAGTCGTGACTTAGCGGTATCCACAACGATGATATGTTGCTGCGTATCACTCATTTTTACCAACAAGTTAGGTTGCAGCGCAGTATTTTTTTCTGACAAGTAATACTCGATACGTGTTTTTGCTTCATCCCTTAAGCCGTTTATTTCATCACCCATATTATCGCGAGCGAGTGCGGCTTCAGGATTACCAAAATCAGTGAGTGGTCGGCCTTGTGCGCTAAGTAAATCACCCCTGATAAGATAGGCCAGTTTGAAGTTGGGCGCGGTCTTAATCAGTTCATTGACGGTATTAAAAGCTTCTTTCGTCTTTCCTTCAGTAATTTCAAGTAAGCTTTTTACCAATAAGCTTTCGACCAAATTACGTCCAAGTTTTTGCCCAAGCAATTGGTCTGTTAAGCTGCCGTGATTCACAGCAGTCGCATTCCAAGGCAGCACTAAGCAACCAATTATAAGCAGATATTTTAGAACATTTTGCATTAAACGCACTTTTATATTGAACTACAACTAATGAAACTAAACTTAATTAAAAATTTAATTTGATGCAATTTCTTGTTCAATTAACCAACTACCATTTTCTTTCTTAAGTAATAACGTTTTATCAGTGCGGATTGGTTTACCGTCTGCTTTATAAGTTTGTTTGAAAGTCACTTTAGCATTGTCAGCACCCTCCATCGTAACGCTTTGTTTGGAGATGTCTACATTAATGCTTGAAGGCTTGCTGATACGTTCACGGCGGATTTTTTCCCAATCTTTACGGCTTTGGCCTTTAGCTGGAACAAAGCTATCAGCATAGCTTGCAAAATATTTATCTAAATCTTTGCCAGACCAAGCTTGCGCCCAATTGTTTACTGCATCGCTAATATTTTGCTCTTCGTTCATGACTGGTTGAGTAGGTTTAGGTGGCTCAACTTTTTTGTCTGCTGGGCGAATTGGCATAGTGCCACTTTTGCTTGGTTTTGTAGCTTCAGCTGATTTTGTAGGCTCGGCAGATTTACTAGCAACAGCGGTAGATTTTCCACCTGAACTAAACAAATCTTTAATCATTGCTAATTTGCTTTGCGCACGGGTGTTGCCACCGTCTAATTGCAGCGCCTTGTCGTATGCTTCTGAAGCCAAGCGTGCATAAATGTCACCTAAGTTTTCATGTGCAGTTGCATAGCTTGGATGGGTTTTGATTGCAGTTTCTAAGGCTTTTTTTGCTTTATCATATTGGCCTGCTTCTGCGTGTAAAACAGCTAAGTTATTGTAAGGCTCGGGTAAGTTTGGATATTTTTCTGTAAGCTCAGTAAAACTTTTAATTGCTTCATCGCGTTTACCACTTTCTGCAAGAATGATCCCTTTCATAAACATCGCTTGGGCATCTTTTGGATTTGCTGCGAGGTATTTGTCAATACGTTCAAGTGCTGCTGCTTGCTGACCGCTTTCTGCCATTTGAGAGATATCTTTAAGCTCATCTGCAGCAACAGTAAGGCTAAAAGTTAAAGCTAAAACTACAGTAGCGATATACTTAAACAGTAAAACATTGCGAATAATCATTGTCTTATACTCGTTAATATTAGTAAAAGCTTAATTCTATCAATTGCCTAGCGAATATCCAATAGTCCGATTGGTATTTAGGAACTAAATTTCTGTTTTTAGCTGTTTTGTTCACATTAAGCTCGTTATAATGCGCAAATGTTAAAAATTTACAACTCTTTAAGTCGTGATAAGCAAATATTTACTCCGATTGATGCAGGTAAAGTGCGCATGTATGTATGCGGCATGACGGTCTATGATTTTTGTCATTTAGGCCATGCACGGGTGATGGTGATATTCGATATGGTTTCGCGCTGGATGCGAGCATCTAATTATGAAGTCACTTATGTGCGTAATATTACCGATATTGATGACAAAATTATTAAACGTGCAAATGAGAATAATGAAGCTATCGATGTACTTACGCAGCGCTTTATTGATGCGATGGATGAGGATTCTGAGAAACTAGGTATTATTCGCCCAGACATAGAACCGCGGGCGACGCAATACGTCCAAGGCATGTTGGATATGATTGCGAAACTCATCGAAAAAGGTCACGCGTATCAGGCGACTAATGGTGATGTTTTTTATAGTGTACGCAGCTTTCAAGGCTACGGAAAACTTTCAGGTAAAAGTCTTGAGGATTTGCGTGCGGGTGAGCGGGTAGAAGTCGATACGTTTAAAAAAGACCCCATGGATTTCGTGTTGTGGAAATCGGTGAAACCAAATGAGCCTAACTGGGACTCTCCTTGGGGTAAAGGCCGCCCAGGCTGGCATATAGAGTGTTCTGTCATGAGTGCAGAACATTTGGGTGCACATTTTGATATTCACGGTGGCGGGCAAGACTTGCAATTTCCGCATCACGAAAACGAAATTGCGCAATCTGAAGCTGCCCACAATTGCCAAATGGCGAACTTTTGGATGCACAATGGCTTTGTGCGTGTGGACGATGAAAAGATGTCGAAATCGCTCGGCAATTTTTTTACGATTAGAACCGTGTTAGAAAAATATGATGCTGAAGTGGTGCGCTTTTTTATTCTGCGAGCGCATTATCGCAGCCCGCTAAACTATAGCGACCAACATTTAGATGACGCGAAGGCTTCTTTGACGAGACTTTATACAGCATTACGTGGCCGCGAAGTAAGTACTAACATTATTGACTGGAATCATCCGCAAGCCCAACGATTTAAAGAAGCGATGGACGATGACTTTAATACATCAGAAGCGGTTGCCGTGTTGTTTGACTTAGCCAAAATTAAAACGGATGAATCAATCAGTTTGCTCAAAAACTTGGGTGCGGTGATGGGTATATTGCAGAGAAATGCAGATGAATTTATGCAAGGTGAAACTTCTCAAGCGCTAGATGTTGATGCGATGATTGTGGCGCGTATTGAAGCAAAAAAAGCTAAAAACTTTGCTGAGGCTGATCGCATTCGCAAACAATTAGCAGACGCAGGAATTATTTTAGAAGATACGCCGCAAGGCACCACTTGGCGCAGAGCTTAATGTAATTAATCAATAAGCCCTTTTTAACCAACTTCAAACCACATGCTCTTCAAGCCATTATTTATAAGGATTCCAGAGCATTCATTTTTTCTTAAGGGTTTAAAAGACTACAATTTAAGCAAATTAATGATATTGATGCCATCTTAAAATAACGCAAAGGGCTGTACCAAGAAATTGCAGCGCCTGCGAGTCCAATAGAAAACGTATTAAGAATAAACACCGAACTTAAATTGTTGTTTGGCATAATCCAAATGAGGTCAACGCTCCAGCATAAAAATACAATAATTAAAATAATTGAATAGGCTGCTACCCAGTTTAAAATGTCATCATTTTGCAGCTTGGCGCGACGAAACTTAAAAGGGAGAGCAGTACTGAAGCATGCGAATGTTAGGACAATTGCTAACCAAATCAGTAAGTGATTTTGATTTGCGCTAGATCACAAGGCGGCAACTAGAAAAAAGCTTGCTGCTGCACTTAATAAAATTGGCGTTATGCTTTGTTGATACAGTAGTTTATTTTCTCTATATGAATGTACTTTTCTTTTGCTTCCACAGTGTTTTTAGTCCATGAGTCTTTTATTCAGTCTGTGTTTTGCTTCAATATGTAATTTTCTTCAATATGCAAACTCAAGCTTTAAACTGAAATTGTAATCTGTAAACCTTTAAAGTTGCGCTAAAATAGCATAAACATATAACGAAAGTAAGCGATGCCAGTAAAATTATCCGCGCCACTAGCCGAGTCTCTATTGCCAGTTAAAGGTGTGCAATTAGGCTATGCAGAAGCCTATATTCGTAAACCCAACCGTAAAGATGTCTTAGTAATAACATTGCCATCGCATAGCCGTGTCGCAGGTGTGTTCACGCTAAATCGCTTTTGCGCAGCGCCAGTTATTTTGTGTAAAGATTTTCTCGTGCAACAAGCAGGTATTCGCGCATTGTTGATCAATACTGGTTGTGCCAATGCAGGTACTGGTGAAGATGGTTTAAGC
>JAIYEJ010000324.1 GCA_027487055.1 Methylotenera sp.
AGGCCAAGATACTGAAGAATTTTATACGTATGTTCAATCTCAAAAGCCATCTGCCAGTTTTGTAACAGCCTATTCATTGAAGTGGCTATATTTGACTTTGGCAATATTGATGTTGCTACTCATTTACACCCCAGAAATACTATCTCTCAAAATTTTCAAAAAACATATTAATTGAGTAAATAGTCATGGATAACCCGCTTAAAGTTGATTAGATTCAGTTTCAGGTTTCTTAGCAACAACTTTACGCACCTAACCCGATATGCGGAGTCACTAATTTACTGAATTAAGCAGTAAAAACCTCACATCGAATGTCAGCAATGGGGACGAAAGCGGACAGTCCTATTTTCCAAGAAAACATCTGCAACTTACCCATATCGGTCATTTACTATATTTGCTTATTAAAAGTATGATGGAGCTTCAGCAATTACGCTACCAGATTCACACTCGGATTTTAGCTGAATCGTTCAACTTGTTTCAAATTTAGATATTGAGTTATTATTCAGTATCGTGATATTACAATCTTTATAGCTTACGCGTGGAGTTTATAAACACTAAAAAAATTGGGGAGTCGTATAGCTACATGTTAATTAAATTCAAAAATCTTATTCCACTGCTGCTATTAGCCATCAGCGCAAACGCCGTTGCCGATGAAAAGCCTTGGACGATGTCTGCCGGGTTAACTTATCGTGATACCAATTTTACTTTACCCACCAATAAAAGCAGCAGTGAATACTGGTCTACCAATCTTTCCTTAAATAGAAAAATTGGCGATGCGACTTGGCTGGGCGGCACTATTGCATTCAACGATGGCAGTACAAGATATAAAACATTGAATGGCAATGGGGATGTCGATACCAACAGCGTTGGTGCTTACATTACCCATTACTTATCCACAGGTTTGTATGTCAACGGTGCACTAAGTTACGGCAAATTGGATATTAACAACAAATTTACTACGACCAAGCTTGATAGCGACGCAGACTACACCAGCGCTTCGTTGGGCTTAACGCAACTTTTACCGCTCAGCTATAACCTGATGTCATCGTTAAATGCGAGGTTTACCCATATTTCAACCAATATTGACAGTTTTACTACAAACATAGGTACCAGCGTTGCTGACAATAACAACAGCCTTAATTACTTGACATTGGGCGGCAGGCTAGATTACAAAATGGATATTTGGACGCCTTATGTGCATCTTGATTGGCTTAAAGCCTCGCATGAGTTTATTAAAAACACAGGTGATGATAATTATTTTACGTATGGTATAGGGGCGAATTTCATGGTAAATAAAGAGACTTCGCTAGGTGTTTCGCTAAATAGCGTGTTTGCGAAACGCTATGTCGATGACGTCAACGTTGGCATTAACTTAAGCCACCGTTTTTAAATCAAGGATACAAAATGAAATATGCAATTAAAATGATATGGCTGGTCGCATTATTAAGCTTCATGCTCACTGCAACGCACACTTATGCCGGTACGCGTGATGCTAAGAGCTATAAAAAAACAGTTGAGATTACATATGAAGATACAGGTCGTAAGATAAAAACTACTACGACAAGGTCATCGTGGAGTGGTAATGTAGTTGAAGTTGAAACAATTAGATATCCTCTTCCTACAGAAGACCAGAGTCTTCTTTCTACATCAAGTGAAGCGAACAGTTCTAATGTATGCTTAGTTCCAGTTTGTCAACCACCCGCTTCTGACTCGCAACAACAAGTGATAGATCAGGTCGTCAATCAACCAAGTTTAACAACCGACATCATCAATCAACTACCCATTGATTAGTGCACTGGTGATCCGTCTTGTTAGCGCAATTCATATAAGGACAACGCAGCAATCTTCCACTCCTTTTAATAATAGCTGCGCCTGGTTGGTATTGTCTGGTTGTGCTCTAAACCATAAGCCAGTGAATAACTGATAGCTTGTTTACCTTTGTAAATACTTTATTTCTTCAACCTTGAGCCTTCGGCCCATTAAACTACGTGTACATTTTTTTTCGATCTCTAATGGTTACAATGTTACTGCCCTTGGCATTAACCTGCCATGCCGGCTCAGAAGATCCAGCATCTTATGCCAAGCTAAATCCAGAACAAAAAAAAATGTGGCAGCGTTTATTGTTGCAGGAAGATAATTTTTTTCGCCCCAAGAATTCAGATTACTATTTATCCAATACTACTGCGCCAGATATGGCAATTGAGTTCGACCTAGTTGATCAGTATTTGCATGGTAGACGCGTATACTCAGGCCGGCCTGATGCAGCGCCATGGTGCCGTTTTCCAGCGCGTTTTGCATTTGCAGCCAAAGTAATAAATGGCAAGTTCGTAGCGCCGGAGGCCTTTCGCCTATGTAATTTGGCACTACCCGTGCTGGATAAAAATCTGAAAGCCTACTTGGTAAAAACGTTGGAGCTACAGGATACAGGGCAGGCCATGTTTCATGTTGCCTTAATTATTCAAGGCACACGTTTTTATAATGGCAGTATCATGTCGGTGAATATCAGCTTTAGTCGAGGCCAAACAAATGGCGCGCACAGTGCTTTCGATAACGAACCACTACGATTGCTGCGGGCATTTTATGGCGAAGGCAGGGTAACGCTTAGTCAAAATATTATTCCAGGCATTACACTGGAAAATTCAGCTGCTGAGCAAATTTACCGCATAAACTTACCTTCCGATCAAATTTACATGTTAAGTTTGCTTGCCTACGAAACGAAACATGCCACCATGCCTTACAGTTTGCTGCGGGCTAATTGCCATACCTATTTGCAGACAATCTTTTCAGCGATTATGCCTGAATCTTCAACAGAAAAACGCTGGTTTTATGATTATTTTCCTGCAGTTATGGACGCAGGAAATAAAAATAAATCTAGCCAAGATGCCTTGCTATTTGAGTCAATCCGTTACCGTGATCTGCCAAATACAGAGCTGACACGCCTTGCAAAACAGCTTGACTGGCAAGAGTATCAAGTACTGCAGAAGTTTGTTCTTGAAAACACTTTGCCAGGCGACATTTCTAGTGAAAAGTATAGTCCTGCACTACGCAAAACCTTGACCAAGGCAGTTGAGATATTTCCAGACACATTAATAACCATGCCGGACTTACTCTCCTTGCGTGATGAATATCTGGAAAAAATTGAAGTGGAGCAAATCAGCCGTGAGCCAATTGAGCAATCAAGTTCACAAGATATACCTGTATTTAATAGCCCACACCCTTCTACATTTCGCGTGCGTGCGGCTAATGTTGATGGCAGTGCCAGATTACAACTGGGGTTAGATTTTTTTAATACGCTTGCAGATGAGTTGCCAACTGCAATGCCTTATAGCTTTTATTTGGGCAAATTAAATCTTCAAGCATCGCAGCATGGTTTTGTTTTTGATCATTTCTTGGTAGCGCAACAAAACAAGGTGGATGACAGGTGCTGTGGGGCAGCGCTATACCAAATTGGCGTTAAAAAATTAAGTGGCATTTCGTTGGACATTATCAATTACCCTGAACTAGTCCGAGTACCAGAGTGGAAATTCAAGCCTAAGCTTGAACTGAGCATGAGCAAGGGGATTGGCACTGTTTCAAATAATGGACTTTCAGTGCAGGTATTGCCAGAGGCCAGTTTGTTAACATATGATGAGTTTATTGACTTGAATGTGAACAACCGAATTAGCTGGATGAGTAACGAGTTTGCCGTGTCAGCCAGTAGATTGGTAAGAGTATATGGACCTGACGTGCGCAGAAGTAGGCCTAAACAAACCTTGAACATAGACTACAAAGTGTCTGACAATAGTCACTTGGAGTTGAGTTATCAATCTTTTGATGATAATAAAAGAATTATCGAGGCAGGTTATGTGTTCGCTTTTTAAAAGGATACTCTTAGCGGTGATAATGTTATTTAACTGTCTCTCGGTATTTGCAGAAAGCGAGTTTAATTCAATTCTTGTATCTGGTCATTCTTGTCATTTTTATGAATTCATCGAAGATTCTGACAAATTGTCAGACCCGGCCAATCAGACTACCAATTTCATAAAACACAACTGGATCGTGCTGGAGAACGATCTTGCAAGGGGGCAAGGTGAGGCTTTGACTTATTTGCGAAATCTTGCATTGTGTAACTATGTTTTACCCGATAATTTATGGAAAAATCAACTTAAGGGACTAGCTTACCAAGAGCGAATAGATAAGTTCCACAAAATGTTTTTCTCTGAATGTTTTTGTAGTCGCTAAAATGTCAGATATGTTTCAACTGGGCGCTATTATAATAGCTGCTTTAGGCGGGGGTAAATCAAGTACCAATTTATTTAAAACAAATTGCAGATGAGAAAGGCTTGACCTGTCAGAGCCTTATAAATTTATATATACATGATTGTGTTTCAAGTCACCAAAAGTAGACATTACTTGGCAAACAAAATCTTAATACTTTTTGATTAGCTGAAGGTCCGCTAAGGGGATGATTGAGTCTAGGGGGGACAAAACTGCGGTCTAGTTTAAGTTTTAGAGTTCTATAATCGGCCCAAATTGAACGGTTAACTTTTGAATGAAGCGGCAGGCTTTAGCTAGCCCTGCTTTTGTAACTAATGGTCAGTCTCAATTTTGTTAATGATGATCAACGTCTCAAAGCTTTGTTTTCATACATTTTAACATCAGCCTCTCTTAGCATATCTTCGACCAATTCATGCTTGAGCGGGTCGAAGGCAACAATGCCATGCGAAAACTGGACTGCGTAAGGAAG
>JAIYEJ010000281.1 GCA_027487055.1 Methylotenera sp.
ATAGCTTTGTTGCTTTGTAAATTTGCCGCCGCCGCAATCAATTGCGCTTCTGCGTTAATAATATCTGGTCGTTGCGTAATTGTTATTGCTGGGATGCTATCTACACTGTATAAATTTTTTGATGCATTCGCCTTGGTGTCAAACGCTTGCTTGCTAAGTTTTTCACGTAATTCACTTTCATCTAAGTCAGTTAAAGCGACTAGTTCTTTAATGTTTAAATCACAACTTGCAATCTGCGCAGATTGCTGTTGTTTAATGTCTGATAAGCTTGCCTCAGCTAACGATTGTGAAGCTGTTCCTAAAAAGCCAGCTTTCACTGAAATAGAAGTAAGTCGTGCGCTATTTTCGCGCGATTTGATATCTTGCTGATTTAACAACACTTGCGATTGGCAAAAGCGCTGATTAAAGTAACTCGTAGCCAACTCTGATGCAACTGCAACGCGCGCCTCATGCCAATTGCTAAGTGCAGCATTTTCTGCAGTCTTGGCCGAGTTAACTAATACGCTATTTGCACCAAAAATGTCTAGCTCCCAATGGCTTTGCAGTCCTATTTGCGAACTATTAAACGCACCAATTGCAAAGCCACCTTGTTGACCGCCTGCTTGACCTAACTGCCCACCAAACCCACCTGCAGGCTGTTGTACGCTGCGCGATGTCGTAATGGTTCCACTTAAATCTGGCCGAGCATTGCCTATTGTACTAATTCTGCTTGCACGTGCTTCTGCGATACGTGTTTTGGCAGCGGCAATACTGCTTGATACTTGTTGCGACGCTTCTACTAATTCAATTAAAAGTGGATCTTCAAACTGCATCCAAAAGTCTTTCAGTTTTTGTGTTTCGCCATGATGTGGCAGCGGCGCTTGCCATGCTTTCGGCAGCTTTGTTGTTTTTACAGTTGATTCGGGCGTAAGTTTTAATTTAAAAAAATCAAAAGTGGCACAGCTTGATAGCAACAAGCATGAGAATAGTGCGAAGATTTGTTTTAACTTAATCAGTTTCATGTTTTTACTTAACTCAAACATTGACTTGCTTTCTACGGTTTTTTTCAGCTTCAATCATGCTCTTCGCAAACATGACCAATCGATCATGCGTTTGGTTTAATCCGCTGTTGCCTGCGATGATTTTAGGACACAACTTTTCAATCACATCTCGGCCAACAAACAAATGTACTCCCATCGCAACAATACACATTGCCAAGCGATGTAAATCATCATCAACTTTATTTAAATATAAATGTTTTTTTAGCACGACCAATAAAGCTTGGTGATAAGGCGCAATGCCATTATCGATTTCTTGCGCCCACAATCCGGTAGGCTCCACCATTTCACGCATGTGTAAGCGTGTACAAAGCATGGCTAACTTATCTTGCTTTAGCGGTTCAGTAAAACCACTAAACAATCCTTGCAGTGCTTCCTCTAAGCTAATATTGGGATCGTTAAAAAGCTCAATATCATCTTTGGGTGATCCCAAAGGCTCTACAAATGCCGCCTGATACAACCCCGCCTTATCACCAAAATAATATGCAATTGCAGAAATATTCACTTCCGCCTTTCTAGCTATTTGACGAACAGTTGTGCGCTCAAAACCCTGTTCTGCAAACAACTCAAGCGCTGTTAGCAGAATTTTTTCTCTTGGCTGTAAATCTTGTTCAGGCATTGATAATTTTAATTTATCTTTCATCTTCACCTCAAAAAATAGTTATTTTAGTTCAAACGTTTGTTCTATTTTTCAAATTGTAAATTCAAACAAACGTTTGAGTCAATAAAAATTTATTTTTTTAATAACAAAAAATGTTTATCAAATAATATCGAACTAAAATTCGGTCAATACGGTGCATTAGCACCAGCTTAGTGCAATCAAAAAGGCAGGGTTAAAAATAATTAAATAAAAAATACTCAATTAAAACAATATAATCAATGGGTTAATATAATATTATATGGTGGCATAACCATTGCTTAGAGGTGAATTGTTCTAATTTATACAATTGTTGTTTTTAATACCAGTTCGAGAGGTACACAAATGGTTGATGCAAGCGTCACAAGATTTGAAGAGTTTAAAGATTTTCGCGCTGACTTAAATCAGGTCAAGCAAAAAATAGACGAAACTGAAGCGGTGGAACATGCAAAAGGCTTTTTAATGAGCCAACAAGGCATAGATGAAGCAGCCGCCTATGAGATGTTGTGTGCAATGGCGGCTAAGAAAAATATGAAAATCGTCGATTTATCAAAACAATTTGTAGAAGTCGCAAAACTACTCATCATTTAAATTCCTCAGAACATATGTGTTTGAACTATAGGTGTTTAAACTATATTAAAAGACTACAACTAACTGCCCTTTCCCCACTTTTTGCGCTCATCATAGCGTTAATACATGCGCATATACCAATGCGATTAAATAATAAATGATTTAATATTGGATATTTACAGTTAATCAATCAATTAACTTACAAATATCATAAATCTAGCATCAAACTTGCTTATATCAACGGTATAATCGCGCCTCTGGAGAATGAGATGACTATAAAAGTTGGTATAAATGGGTTTGGCCGTATAGGTAGAATGGTGCTGCGAGCCTCGCTGGAGCAAGAAGAGTTTAAAAATATCGAGGTCGTTGCAATCAATGGGATTGAAGCTGCGGACTACATGCTCTACATGCTGAAATATGATTCAGTACATGGCAGATTTAAGTTTGATGCACATTTTGAGGGCGAAAACTTAATTGTGAATGGCAAAAAAATTGTCGTTTCTTCCTACAGCAACCCTGCAGAAATAAATTGGGCCGCGGCTGGTGTAGATGTCGTCGTAGAATCTACCGGTGTATTTTTGACATTAGAAAGTTGCCAAGCACATATTGAGCAAGGTGCTAAAAAAGTGGTGCAATCTGCACCAGGTAAAGACGATACGCCGATGTATGTATATGGTGTCAATCACCTAGACTATATGGGCGAGAATATCGTTTCTGCTGCATCTTGCACCACCAACGCGCTCGCGCCAATTGTGAAAGTGTTGCATGACTATTTTACAATTAAACGCGGCTTAATGACGACGATCCACGCCGCTACGGCCTCGCAAAAAACGGTGGATGGCACTAGCAAAAAAGATTGGCGCGGTGGACGTGGCGTGTTTGAAAACATTATCCCTTCTAGCACTGGTGCGGCAAAAGCTGTTGGCAAAGTCATCCCTGCCCTTAATAAAAAACTAACTGGCATGGCCTTGCGTGTGCCTACGGCAGATGTTTCTGTGGTTGATTTAACAGTTGAACTTAGCCAACCAACTAACTATGAGGAAATTTGTGATGCCATGAAAACTGCTGCGAATGGGTACCTTAAAGGCGTTTTGGCCTATACCGACGAATGTGTTGTCTCAACAGATTTTAAAGGTATGCCAGACACGAGCATCTTTGATGCAGGCGCAGGCATTATGCTTGACTCAACTTTTGTAAAAGTAATTGCTTGGTACGACAATGAGTATGGCTATACCTGCAATTTAATTCGGTTGGTACAACATATTGCAAAGTCTAACCCTGTCAATGCATCCGTTTTAAATAAAGATTTCGAATTGGCTGAAACCGTTTAAACATCTCTCTGACATCTTAGCTTCTTAAGTAAATACCTTAGTGTAATTATCATCCCCAATTCCTTTATAATTGGGCAACTTATACAAACACTATAGGACTAAGCGATGCATCCAGCCATCCTTTTTTTTAAGCGCTTTCCTTTTGCCATGCTGCTGTGTGTACAACTATTAAGTGTTTTATGCTATGGCTTTTTAACCGACTCCAAAACCAGCCACATCATTTTTAACTGCTTAGGCTTAATTGTGCCAATGTTGGCGGTGTGGGTGGTGTATCGCTCCCCTGCGACTAACTGGATTGGCTTTACTTTGGTCACTGCTTCCATCGGTACTACGTTATTGGGCCTGCTTGGCGGGCAAACACAATTAATCGTTTGGGCGCAAAGCTTTGAAGGTTTGTTGTATTTTTATGCAGCGATTAGCTTGGTAATGTATATGTTTAAAGATGATGTAGTAACGCTAGACGAACTCTACGCCGCTGGCGCAACCTTTACCTTATTGGTTTGGGGCTTTGCGCTGGTGTACTCTGTTTGCCAACAAATTTACCCAAACAGCATTACTGGTGGCACTGCTGGCACACAACTACGCAGTTGGATTGAGCTATTATTTTTTAGCTTTAGCATGCAATCTGGCACGGGCTTAAGTGATTTGTTACCTGTTAGTCCACAATCTCGCGCGATTGCCTCTATTCAAATGTTCAGTGGTGTGATGTACATTACCGTAGTGGTGTCACATTTGGTGGGTTTGGCGGCCAGCACCAAAGCAAAATAATCCAATGAATTGACAATATATTAAACACATTGCCCTGTGAGCCAATAAATTAAGGCTTTCAGGGCAATTTTTCCGCTCGACAAATTATTGCTTATTGAAACACTTATTTTTGTTTTTTTACAAAAATATCACCTTATTTTTTTAGATGATACACCAACACTGCATCACACTGTTTATAGCCAAAAATAGAGTTGCCGCCACTCGCAAACGTAATTTATTACACACCATCAATCAAATACTACAAAACAAGCACATAAAATAGTTAAGATCGAAGTGGAGTCTAAATAAATTTAACAATTACTTTTATCTGTTTTATTAATAAAACTATAATATTACAGTGGGGCTTCTTTTTGCAATAACGAATCAGTATGTAACTGTGCTTGATTTGTAAAAAAATTTCTAGCTTCAGCTGTAAATTGCTTAGTCACAAGAGCGATATCGTTATCAGTTAACATTCCAGCTGCTTTTTTCAAATTTGCGTAAGCCACCAAATAGTTATATTTAGCTTGAGACAAATCACGTTTTGTTTCAAAAAGTTGCGTTCTTGCTTGAATAACATCTAAATTAGTTCGAACCCCACCAATTAAACTCTTTTTAGTAGCAACAATTAAAAGTTCCGTAGATTCTACAGATTGCCTGAGAGCATCAACTTTAAGTTTGCTATTGTTCACTGTGTTGAACTGTTTGCGCAGATCTAGTAACACTTTGTTAATTTTAGTTTGTAATAACTCTTGTGCTTTTAAATGGTTTGATACAGCCTGAGAAGTTAACGCACTAACAGCGCCTCCCGCATAAATTGGAATATTTAACTGCATTCCAATGGATTTATTTTCAATATTTTGATTAAAAGTAGCTACAGAGTCAGATTGGCTTTTGCTAATACTAGCTATTGCATCAAGTTTAGGTAAGTGCCCAGCCCTATTTTTATTAACTTCCTGATAAGCAATTTCGAGCTCTTCTCGCGCAGCAGCAATTTCAGGATTGTTTTCTAAAGCATGTTTTTCCCATGCAGTTAAGTTATCGTAATCCATAGGAAGCAACTGAAAGTCTTCTGCCAAAGCATCAAGCTTATTTACTTCAGAACCAATCATTAAAGCTAAAGCTTCCCGAGCATTATTTAACTCATTTTGAGAATCAATTAACTGCGCTTCAGATACTGCCAATCTTGCTTGCGATTCTATTAGGGCAGTTTTAGTCCCTTCTCCTCGAGAAGAAAGCAATTTATTCGCTTCGACTTGGGTTTTAAACGCATCACGCTGAACAGTTGCAAGTGTTAAAACGTCTTCAGAAAAATTAGCTTGTGAATACAATGAAATACATCTGGCTATTAACTCTTGTTTGCTAATTGCGAGCTGTTTATCACTTAAGTTAGTTTGAGCATTACCTTTACGATATAGTGCAATACTTTCCAAGTTAAAAATAGGCTGTCTAAATTGAATTGCTTGGCTATCACTATTGTAATTTCTGTTTTCATTTCTTGATACGCCATTACCACCAAAAGAAACGTCTGAATCAATACGATTGTATAGATAACTAGCTGAAATATTAGGTAACAAATTAGATTTGCCAATAATTTTGAATTGCTGACCAGCTTCATTATCTCTTAATGCAGTTCTATATTCACTGTCATTTGCAATTGAAGCTTGATATAACTCAAGCAAACTAAGCGCTTTAGCAGAGTGAGTATTCATCAATAAACTTAAAAAAAAGAAACTAATTAAGTAATATTTAGTTTTTAAATGAAGCATTCCGTCCCTCAAGTGCTATTCCTCAGACATAGATAGTTTTAGATGATCGATTATAGGCCTTAGCAAGTAATTCATCATGGTTCGCTCCCCTGTCTTTACGAACATGTCTACTGGCATACCTGGTTTAACACTTAAATTGTATAATAATTTTGAGCCTTCAGGTGTAACCTTAGTTAAAACTTTATAAAATGGTTGACCAGACTTTTCATCAACAAACCTATCAGCAGAAACATTTAGTAGTTCACCTGGAATATGTGGTGTTTTGTTTTGGTTGAATGCGGTAAACATCAATTCTACTGGCAATCCAGGGTATACCTTATCCACTAAATGAACAGGTAGCATTCCTTCAACGACTAAACCATCATCTTTTGGAACAATGTCCATTAACTTAAAGCCTGGACTAACTACGGCACCTTTAGTAAATACTGCCAAACCAACTACAGTTCCTGTTACTGGAGATTTAATGTTAATGTTATCCACTTTTCTATCAAGGCCAAGCAATTGATTGCTAAGTGAATCAGCTTGCTTTTGAGCTTCAGCCAGTTCCGTTCTAACTTCTCTTTGATTTTCTTCTTTGCGTTGAATTTTCTTTA
>JAIYEJ010000013.1 GCA_027487055.1 Methylotenera sp.
GCAATCAATAAATTCATGTATTAGCCCAAATTTTTGCGCCAAATGCTCACCTAATGCTTGTATTCCATAGCGTTCTGTTGCGTGATGCCCTGCAGAGATATAAGACACATTTGTTTCACGAGCCACGTGTACCGTTTGCTCAGAAATTTCGCCACTTAAATAAACATCTACACCAGCAGCAACTGCTTGCTCAATATAGCCTTGTGCCGCGCCAGTGCATAATGCAATGCGCTTTATTGGTTTAGTTAAATCACCAATCACAACAGCTTTACGATTAAGTTTTTCATTAACAAGTTCCATAAAACTTTGTAAAGTTTGTGGTTTTTTTAAATCCACCAATGCCAGCATATCAGCCCAAGACTTTACCGATAAACCAAGCTGTTTTGCCAGCATAACGTTATTACCTAACTCTGGATGCATATCTAATGGCAAATGATATGCAAATAAATTAATATCATGCTGTAATAGATATTGAATACGCTCTTTTTTAATACCAGTAATAGGCAAGCTTTCACCTCGCCAAAAGTAACCATGATGCACTAAAATTGCATCTGCATTCGATTTCTGCGCCGCTTTTAACAAATTCATACTTGCAGTCACGCCAGTCACAATTTTATTAATTTCAGGTTTACCTTCTACTTGCAAGCCGTTTGGGCAATAGTCACTAAAACGTTCTGGCTGCAATAGTGTATTTAAATAATTGTTAAGGTCTTTTACTTTCATGTGTTTTTTTACCTTTAGTTAACCTATACTTATAAGGACTTATATTTTTGTTTAATTCCATGCGACGCATTTGGCTTATTTTTGCACAAACTGTAACGGCCTGCTTAGGTCTTTTGTTTGCCCTGCGCTTTTTTTACCCAAACTTGCTTGAACCAGCTCGTGAGACTGTTGTTTTAAAGCAAGTTGAGCAAACGCCTGTTACAACCAAAGTTGATTCCAATGGTGGCTATAGTATTGCTGCTAAAAAAGCCATGCCTGCAGTTGTTAATATTTTTACTTCTAGCAAAGTAGTAGCAACTGACCCACATCAACAATTTAGAGACGACCCTTTATTTAAGCATTTTTTTGGCGAGCCTGATAACGAAGATATCCAACCAGAAAATAGCCTAGGTAGCGGCGTAATTGTCAGTGAACAAGGATTTATTTTAACCAACGACCATGTAATTGCCAGTGCAGATGAGATTGAAGTTGCGCTTGCAGATGGCAGAAAATTAGCAGCAAAGATAGTGGGCACAGACCCTGATACCGATTTAGCTATTTTAAAAGTGGATTCAGACAATTTACCTGCAATTACATTTGCGGCTTCAGAAAAGCTTGATGTAGGCGATGTGGTATTGGCAATTGGCAACCCGTTTGGAGTAGGTCAAACAGTCACGCAGGGCATTATCAGCGCGCTTGGTCGTAATCATTTGGGCATTAATACCTACGAAAATTTTATTCAAACAGATGCCTCTATTAACCCAGGCAACTCTGGTGGTGCATTAATTAATACCGAAGGTAATTTAATCGGCATCAATAGCGCAATCTATTCACGCAATGGCGGCAGCATGGGCATTGGCTTCGCGATACCAGCCAATATTGCTAAACAAGTGATGGAGCAAATTGTCGCAACTGGTACCGTCACGCGTGGCTGGGTGGGGATTGAAGCGCAAGACATTACGCCAGAACTTGCTGAATCTTTTAAATTACCTCAAGCCCGCGGCTCACTTATTGCGGGTGTACTTAAAAATAGTCCGGCAGATATCGCTGGCATTAAAGCGGGGGATGTTTTACTCGCAATCAACGATAAAGAAATTGCAGATAGTAGCAGCATGCTAAACATTATTGCCGCATTAAAACCTAATGAACAAGCGGTCTTACAAATCGCGAGAGCAGAAAAAGAAATTAAAATTAACGTGATTATTGGTACACGTCCAAAACCAGTTGTTGCTAAAAAATAGTGCTTTAGCCGCCGATTTTGTTTTCTTTTGGCATAGTAAGTTGGGCAACTAAAATACCCGCCTCGTAAAGTAGCCACAAGGGCACTGCCAGCATAAATTGCGAAATAATATCGGGCGGTGTAAATATTGCGCCTAGTACAAATGCCCCAACAATCACATAACTACGCGCTTCTTTCAACTGTGCAATCGTCACCCAGCCAAACCGCGCAATCAGCACCACAACTATAGGCACTTCAAACGCAAAGCCGAAAGCAAAAAAAGTGTCATTACAAAATCTAAATATTCTGAGATATCCGTCATGACTGCTACACCTACAGGCGCGCTACCAACTATAAAACCAAACACGGTGGGAAACACCGCATAATAGGCAAATGACATCCCCACTAAAAACAACATAAAAGTAGAAACAATCACAGGTACCATTAATTTTTTTTCGTGATCGTATAAACCAGGCGCTACAAACGCCCATATCTGGTAAAGCGAATGTGGCAACGAAATCACAAACGCAGTCATCATGGCAACCTTCATAGGTACAAAAAATGGCGTCGTGACTGCAGTCGCAATCATGTGTCCGCCCGCTGGTAATTTAGCTAACATTGGTGCGGCTAGCAAAGCGTAAATTTTATTTGCAAAGGGAAACAACGCGACAAACACCAATACAAAACCCACCACGATACGAAGCAAACGATTACGTAGCTCAATTAAGTGTGATACAAATGATTCTGTTGGCGTCATTTAGCTGGTTTTACAGGTTTAGGTGTTGCAGGTTTAGGCTTTGTGATTTTGGGTGTTGCGACTTTGGTTTTTGCAACTTTAGTTTTTGTGGTTTGTGTTATTTTTGTTTTATCAACGCTCGTTTTAACCGCTTTAGATTTTGCTGGTGTGACACTAGAACGCACGCTATTTTTTGGATTTTGTATTGCATTTTCATGCAACATCATTTGAGCATCGCTGGAAGCCTTATGAAGACTGCCTTCCAGGGCAGATGTTTCTTGCTCGACAGTTTGCTTGATTTCTTGCTGTAGGTTTTTAAGCTCTTCAAAACGCATCTCGCGATTGACTTCATCTTTAACTTGCGCCATGTAGCGCTGCATACGCCCGACAAAAGCACCGACGGTACGCGCAACTTTAGGCAGCTTTTCTGGGCCAATTACTAGCAGTGCGACGACTGCAATGACTAGCAATTCCGAAAAAGAAACGTCAAACACTTAAGTTATATCTAACTATTGCTTCGTTTTTTTCGTGACTTCGCCTTCTATGGTCGTGCCCGATTTATCTGTATTATCTTCAATTTGGCCGTCTTTCATGGCTTTTTTAAACTCATTGACCGCGCCACCAATATCGCCACCAATATTTTTGAGTTTTTTAGTACCGAATACGAGCACCACAATCAGTAACACAATCAACCAATGCCATAAACTAAATGAACCCATTTTGTTCTCCTAAATATGAATGAAACGTATGTTAAGTGATACAGCACAAGGCGGAGGGAACGCAGCAACCGGAATGTACGTTTGTGTACTTGAGGATTGCGAGTACCTCAAAACGTTGTAATTCGCACTAAGCATCAGTTTTACCGCCACCAAATACGTGAATATGAATATGAAACACCTCTTGGCCACCCTCTTTGCCAGTATTAATCAGTGTTTTAAAGCCTTTTAAACCCTGCTCTGCCGCTAATTTTGGGGCTAATAACAACATTTTACCTAACAATTGTTGATGCGACGTATCACAATCTTTTAGGGTCTCTACATGCAATTTTGGCACAATTAAAAAATGTACTTTAGCCATGGGCTTAATATCGTGAAACGCAATAACCTCATCATCTTCATAGATTTTTTTACAAGGAATTGCACCGCTGATAATTTTGCAAAAAATGCAGTCTGCACTCATTTATCTGCCCTTGAATCTTTCTCTGCAATGCCAGATAAGCCCTCACGACGCGCGAGCTCATCCAGCACGTCTTGTGGCTTTAAATCTGCCTTTGCCAGCATAACTAAAGTATGAAACCACAAATCTGCGGTTTCATAAATAATCTCTTCCTTATTGCCACCTTTGGCAGCAAGTACCGTTTCAGTTGCTTCTTCGCCCACTTTTTTAAGTATCGAATCCATGCCTTTTGCATAAAGTTTCGCCACATAAGAAGACGTCGGGTCAGCGTTTTTGCGCTGCTCCAAAAGTTCTGCTAATCGGTCTAAAATATCGCTCATGCTATTGGCTTGTATATGTCTTCTGGGTTTTTAATCACTGGTTCCACAACTGTCCAGCTTTCATTATCTAATTTTTTAAAGAAACAATTATGACGACCCGTATGGCAGGCAATACCGCCTACTTGCTCAACGCTAATTAAAATTACATCCTCATCACAATCTAGTCGAATTTCATGCACTTTTTGCACATGGCCAGACTCTTCACCCTTTTGCCATAACTTATTGCGTGAGCGTGACCAGTATACCGCTTGCATAGTCTCATTGGTCATTTGAAGCGCTTGGCGATTCATCCATGCAAACATAAGAACTTTGCCCGTTGCGTGCTCTTGCGCAATTACAGGTACTAAGCCATTTTCATCCCAATTAATTTCATCCAACCAGTTCATAGCCTAACCTCTATACCATTCTTTTGCATATAGCGTTTAGCCTCTTCTACCGTGTATTCCCCATAGTGAAAAATGCTCGCCGCAAGCACAGCATCTGCGCCACCAAGCTGCACCCCATCCACCAAGTGTTGCAAATTACCAACGCCGCCAGATGCAATGAGTGGTACCTCAACAGCATCCGATATCGCACGATTTAATGGGTTATTAAAGCCTATTTTAGTACCATCTCGGTCCATGCTGGTTACCAATAACTCGCCCGCACCAAGACTCACCATATATTGCGCCCATTTGACTGCATCTAAACCAGTTGGTTTGCGGCCACCGTGTGTAAACACTTCCCACTCGAATGGTTGATTATCTACCTTTTTTGCATCGATGGCGACTACGATACATTGCGAACCATAACGGTCCGTTGCATCTTTAACCATTTGTGGATTGAGTACAGCAGTAGTATTAATACTCACCTTATCAGCACCTGCGTTCAGTAAGCGACGCACGTCTTCTACTTCACGCACACCCCCACCCACAGTCAGCGGAATAAAAACTTGACTGGCGACTTCCTCAATAATATGAAGTATCAGCCCTCGATTGTCTGAGCTCGCTGTAATATCCAAAAAAGTGAGCTCATCAGCGCCTTGGTCATCATAGCGCTTAGCGATTTCGACTGGGTCACCTGCATCACGTAATTCAAGAAAATTTACACCTTTGACAACGCGACCGTCCGTGACATCCAGACAAGGTATTATCCTTTTGGCTAAACCCATTTTAATGTAAACCCATTAGCTAAGCTCGTCTGCCAATTGTTGCGCAGCGGCAAAATCAATCGTACCTTCGTAGATTGCACGCCCAGTAATGGCGCCAATAATACCCTCATGGGCAACTGCACATAGTTTTTCTACATCATCTAAATTGGTTAAACCGCCAGAAGCAATCACAGGAATTGTTAGCGCTTGCGCTAATGCAACCGTCGCCTCGATGTTAACGCCACTTAACATGCCATCACGACCAATATCGGTATA
>JAIYEJ010000049.1 GCA_027487055.1 Methylotenera sp.
GTCCGTGGTTTTGACCAGAATCGTGCCTTTGTTGGCGTGAATTGGGAAGCGAATGCGCAAGCAAAATTAGAAGTTGGCTATCTCAATCAATTTGTGAATCGAAGCAATAACATTGACCTTGAAAACCACGTGCTTTCCACTAGTTTAATTCTTAAATTTTAATCTGCAAGCTGAAAATTTAAAACTACTTTTCAATCTAAATCGCACCAATTTATTACTGCAATACACCATGCCGCACCATGTCAGTGCAGTTTCATTTTTGTCCAAGCATGTATTGATTTTTCTTAAAGCCCCTATAATCCAATAGCAGCGCCATTTCCAGCGAATATGCATTAACTGGTACATATCTTGCAATGTTACTTCTAAGTGTGTCAACTTTCAGGAGTGCATCATGGTTAAAAGTGGCTTGGCTTTATTGAGTGTTCTGCTCATTACTTTGGGTGTGGCAAATACTGCAGTTGCAATTCCAGCCGATACTTTGGTGCAAGAACTTGGTAACAGCGTGTTACGGGTAAAAGTGAAATTGGCAGATGGCAAACTCGGATTAGGTTCTGCTGTTGTGGTTGCGAAAGATGAAGTGATTACCAATTGCCATGTGGTCAATGATGCAAAACAAATTACTGTAATTTCAAATGGCATAGCACATGTTGCCACAGCCTCAAAATCAGATTGGCGCCATGATCTTTGTATGCTTAAAGTGGATGGTCTAAATGCACCCATCGTCAAAATAGGCGCTACGCGAAGCCTTGCGCATGAAGAGTCAATCTTTACTGTTGGTTATCCAGATGAGACTAATCAACCTATCAGTACTTATGGGGTAGTCAAAGGAATGTTCCCGATGGATGGCAGCGTTGTAATACGCGCAACAAGCCCATTTAGGTTAGGTGCCAGCGGTGGTGGCGCTTTTGATGATGTCGGCAATCTTGTTGGCATTATCACGCTAAAAAGCAAAGGCAGCGATGCATATTATTACTATATGCCTGTGGAGTGGTTGCAAGCGCTGATGCAAAACGCAACTGAATCATTTGATGTAAAAAGTAAAAAGCCATTTTGGGCATTTGCAGATAAAGAGCGTCCTTACTTTATGCGTGTAGTTTACCCATATCAAAGTCGTGATTGGGATAGTTTGCTCGCCATTGCGAAAGAATGGACTGCACGCGAGCCTTATACAGCAGAGTCATGGTTTTATTTGGCGAGTGCAGAGTTTGCAAAAAAAGACTATATCAATGCTGAAGCGCATTTCCAGCAAGCCTTAGAGTTGGATAAAAGTCATTTAGAGGCAAGTGAACACCTAGATAAAATAACTAATCAATTGGCCAACTCAAGACTTGCATTCAATTAATCTTCATTTTTGGTTTGCGATACTTATTAATTATCAGCCATTTATTTTTGTGTTGTGAATAATTGGGGTAATTTCATTGTTAAGTTGTTTAAGTTGACGGTATAACAATCTTGTTTCAAGTAAGTTCCATACACGTAGCATCGCTTCAATCGTATCAAATGGCTTGGTCAAAAAGTCTTTTGCGCCAAGCGCAAGGGCTTTGCGTTTGGTCGCGATAGTTGCATCTGCGGTTAGTACTAACACAGGTAAATATTCATCTTTAGGAATATGGCGAGAGAGAATCTCTAATATGGCATATCCATCTAGCTCTGGCATCATTAAATCAAGTAAAATTAAATCAGGTTGAAATGCATTAAATAAGTCAATCGCACGGGTAGAATCTGCAGTGCTAATGACTTGCATAAAGCCTTCTCTTGCCAATAGCTCTTCTAATAAACGTAAATTAGCTTCGGCGTCGTCTACTATCAAAATCTTTGCATTAAGCATTTCGGCTTCTGTCATAACGTATTTTCTTTTTCAATAATTTGCTTTAATTTTTGGTTAAACAAAGCGATGTTTAAGGGTTTGGTAAAGTAATCACTTGCGCCTTTAGTCATTAAGCGTGAAATCGTCTCAGTCATCGCATCCGCGCTTAAAATAAAAATTGGCAATTGTGAATATGCTTCTTTTTGTCTTAACTCAACTAAGAGATCTTCCCCTGATCCGTCAGGTAAACTTAAGTCAATCAGCAGAATTTCGGGTTGAATGTTTGTAAGTAATTCCCTGGCTTGTTTAATTGTGTTTGCTGTATATAGCCTTAAGCTTTTTTGTCTGCCAACAATAGCTTCTACCAATGCGCGATTACTCGCATTATCTTCTACATAAATAATGGTATGTTTTTTATTTGTGGCCTCAATCGTTTTACTTTGGTGTGTAGCATTTGAATTAACGATTGATTTTTCTGCTTGGCTGATAGGTAATTCTAGCCAAAATAAACTCTTGTTCTTGGCAATGTGAATCGTGCCATTCATGGCATTGATGATTTGTTTAGAAAGCGCTAATCCCAGCCCAGTTCCTTCGATTTTTGTATTTTCTGCGCCTAGTCTATCAAAAGGCGTAAAAACTCTATTTCTTAATTCGTCAGATATTCCTTTTCCCAAATCTAACACTTCAATCAATATGACTTTATTTTTTTCGTAAGCGCTAAGGGTTACGGTTGAATTGGGTGGCCCGTACTTAAAAGCATTAGATAAAAGGTTAAGCACGACTTGTAATAACTTTTGATGGTCTGCCAATGCAAATAAGCCTTGCGTGTAATCGGTTTTAATATCGATATCTCTAATTTTACCCAGAGGTCTAATATAATCTACAGCTTCATTGAGTAGTTGGTATATATCAATAGACTTTAACGAGATAGACGTGTCTCCAGATTCAATTTTTGCAATGTCGAGTACTTCATTAATCAGCTTTAGTAAATGCTCTGCTGCACCTTTGATTAAGCTTACGCTATCTCTATTTTTAGATTGTGGTAGATCTTGCTCTAACAAATAAGAGAACCCTAAAATAGCGTTCAGTGGTGTTCTTAGCTCATGGCTTGTGCGGGATAAAAATTTAGATTTTTCACTACTTGCCTCTAATGCTTCAACTTTGGCACTATTTGCATCTTTAACACTTTTAGACAGTAACTGCGAGGCATGATCAAGTTCTTCTGATAACTGACCAATCTCATCCATGCTGTTTTTTGCAAGTGATACTGGTTCGCCATGCGCGAGTTTAATGGCATTATCACGCAGTATTCTGATGCGATTAACGATTGTTTGTGAAAAAAACCAAGCTGCAAAGAGTGAGCCTAAAATACTAACAAATGCTAATAATAGGCTTAAATTAATATAATGCTGACGTTGTTGGTTAACCAGTTCTAGATTGTTTTTTATTAGCAAAGATTCTCGATTATCTATTTTTTCAATTTCAATACGTAACTTATTGAGTGTATCTGTTTGGGTTTTAAATTTATCTACTAAGCTTTCTGAAGATTTATCTACGCTAGACTGTGATATTTCCTTTAAGCTCGCTAAATTTTCGAGTATGAGTGGTGTTAAGTCGTCACACCTTCTTTTTACTTCTGCATCTTTTACATTTTGTTTTAGGATAGCAAGAATTAACGGGATTTTTTCGTCTGCTACTTTATATACCTTTAAAAAGTCTTTATCGCCAGTGAGTAGATAATCTCTAACAGCAGTAGAAGCTTCCAATAGTTGCGCATGCATTTCTTTGATATTTTGCTGGTTTGTAAGAATTTCGCGCAAACGATTTTCAAGAGAAACACTTTTTTGCTCTTCAAAATATAAGTTTACAAATGAAAAAAGTAAAATACTCAAAGGTAAAGTAATGACCAGCACACCCTTAATAGCCAAAGGAAAATCTTGCCACTTTTTGGCAATCAATTGTATCGGGTAAGAGAGTAGTTCATTTAATGACATATGTATTTGATGTGTCAAAAATATTTAAATTATAGCCATGGTTAACTTGTGATCAAATTAAGATTTGTATCCCAGTTCAACTGCTTTGACTGCAGCTTGGGTTCTGTCTTTTACGTTTAATTTATTTAAGATTCGTTCTACATGAATTTTTGCTGTGCCTGGTGCAATGCCGAGTTTATTTGCAAGTTCAATATTACTTAACCCTGCTGGCATTAAAGCAAAAATTTCACGCTCACGAGGTGTTAAGTTTTCTAAAATGGATCTATCCACCACGCCTTGCTCACGCGGTTGTTGTTCTAGCATTGCAGCACCCATTAAACCTGCAATGGCGTGTAAGGTTTGCAAGTCTTCTTGCGATGGTTGCAGTTGCTTACCAGATAGCGCAATGATACCCAAAGAGCGTTGTTGGTAAGCAATCGGGATAATGCAATCTTGATAGTTGGCGACATCTGCATGAGTCCATAAGTGTTTACCAACCCCTTGCTGAATATTAAACTTCACGGGGTTCTTGAGCATATTTGCCAACGCGCCCATCATCGGTATACGCGCGCCTATCGGTAGTGCAGCCCCACGATTACAAATCACGGTTAGCTTGCCCATATTTTCGGTCGCCATCAATCCAAATTCCGCAGCTAGCAACGTACAAA
>JAIYEJ010000327.1 GCA_027487055.1 Methylotenera sp.
ACCAAGATATTGTTCAAGGCGACCCCAAATACATCCTTTACCCATTGGCGTATTAGCAAATGGTATCCTAGTCTGGTCTACAAAGTTGTGTAATGCTTGCCATATACGTGCACGATTTGCACCTGCGCCTATCATCAAAAGTGGATGTTTCGCTTCTTTGATCATCGCAGCGGCAACATCCAGAATTTCTCGATCTGCATGCGGATATCGACATCTACTAATTCTGAAAACAGGGGTAGTTTTGTCTTCTACTGGTTCAGAAGCGACATCTTCTGGCAGTTCTAGCAATACGGCTCCTGGTCGCTCTTCAGTTGCCAGTCGAAAAGCCTCGCGCACCATAGATGGAATCATATCCACATTGACAATCTGTTTAGCATATTTTGTTATAGGTTTCATCATACTGACGACATCAATAATTTGAAACAGACCTTGCTTACTGTGTTTAATAGGTTTTTGCCCAGTAATCATCACGAGTGGAAAACCGCCCAACTGTGCATAAGCTGCACCTGTCACTAGATTGGTAGCACCTGGCCCCAAGGTGGAAAGACATACCCCAGGCTTACCCGTTAACCTGCCATAGGTGGCTGCCATAAAGGCTGCACCTTGCTCATGGCGCGTCAAAATGAGCTTGATACTTGATTGACGCATCGCCTCTAAAAAATCTAGGTTTTCTTCACCCGGAACACCGTAAATTCTTTCGACACCTTCGTTTTCAAGGGCTTTGATAAATAAATTTGATGCATTCATATTAGTTAAATCTTTGGGATGATAGATTAGTCATAAAATTGGATAAGTACCTATGTTAAGAATGCTCAATGTTTACTTACAATTTTAATTGCTTCAATTAATTATGCGCCGATTTATTTGAATATATTTCATTTGTCGATTTAATAAGTGAAATAATTGCTGGATGCGTAAGTCGACGTTCGGTAGTAATTGCATAAAGTTGTTCTTGTAGAGTATCAATAACTCCTAATACCTCTACTTCGTATTGTTTACATATGTATTCTGCAATCGCATTAGGTGCTGCAAAGAACCCTGCTCCACTTTGTCCAAATGATTTAAGTAACGCACTATCATCAAATTCCGCAACGATATGTGGGTATATTTTTTTAGATTCAAACCATTGAAGAAGCTTTTTCTGAATAGCGAAGTCCTCACCAGGAATTAAAAATTTCGCATTATTCAAAACTTTAGGGAATGCTTCAACAGGATTTTCTTCTATTAAACTCCTTGAACCAAATATGGCCAATTTACTTTCACCTAGAAAGTGATTATGAGCGCGCACGTTTAAGTTGGTTGGCATGGGACGGTCAGCAATAACCAAATCCAGTCTATTAATCGACATTTGAGATAATAAATTTGGTAGTTTCCCTTCCTTACATGTAAGTCGTATAGAGCTGTCTAGCTTTAATATAGGTTCAATCACACGATATGCGATAGACTTTGCAACCGAATCGGCAATTCCAATATTAAATGGGAGGCTTTTGATGATATCTTCACTTTGAGTTAGCTTTAGTAATTCATTACCTAGCGAAAAAATTTCATCTGCATAACTAAATATCTTTCGACCGATATCGCTTAGTTCTAGTCCACGGCCAACTTTACGGAAAAGCTTTACATCTAAGCTTTGTTCTAGCTCTGCAAGTTGACCGCTTATTGACTGTGGTGTAACAAATAACTGTTCACTGGCTCGCACAATGCTGCCAGTTTTGCCTACCATCCAAAAGTAGCTTAAATGTTTATAATTTAATTTGGCCATTTAGTTTCCTTAGATATTTGATTATGACAAATACATCGAAATTTTAGATGTATTTGTCATAACCATAATAAGAGCTTTGCTGCTGTGAGATTTAATCTATTATCTTATTAGATGTATTGTCTGCCCGAGCATTTCTGGTGTAATAAGTGTAACCCCCTGGGGCGTTACATGAAATTGTTGTTTATCAATATCTGGGTTTAAACCTGCTTTAAAGTTGTCTGGGATTTTGCAATGTACATCAACAATTACACGATTTAATGTGACATTTTCTCCAATTTCAACATGCGGCAAGATAACCGAATCTTGTATCAGACTATATTTTCCAACACGTACTTTGAGTGATAGTAGAGAGCGCTCAATCGTTGCTCCGCTAATGATGCAGCCTCCAGATATCATGGAGTCCATGGCGTGCCCACGCAAATTATCAAAGTTAAAATTAAATTTTGCTGGGGGTAGCTGCGATTGATGTGTTCGAATAGGCCAATCATCATCATACAAATTAAGATCAGGCGTGACTTTAACTAGATCCATATTCGCTTCCCAATAAGCATCTACTGTCCCAACATCTCTCCAATAGGGTTCTTCACCCACCATATTGACGCAGCTATCTATAAAACGGTGTGCATATACACGATTGTTTTTGACTAGTTTTGGAATAATATCTTTGCCAAAGTCATGATTAGATTTTCGGTCATCATCATCATGCTTAAGCACATCGTAAAGAAAATTTGCATTAAATACATAAATCCCCATACTTACTAATGCATTTTGATCATTACTAGGCAGCGGCTTAGGGTGTAAAGGCTTTTCATTAAAATCAGTGATCTGCCATTGGTCACTCACGCTCATCACACCAAATGCTTTTGCGCTTGCAATGGGAACCTCGATGCAGGCAACCGTCGCGTCAGCGCCTTTCATTACATGGTCAGCAATCATTTGGCTGTAATCCATTTTATATATATGGTCACCACCTAAAACCAACACATATTCGGGCTCAGTTTGCCCAATATGTTTTAAATTTTGAAAAACGGCATTCGCAGTACCAGAATAACCACCCCCGAGCACATGTGGCTGAGATGGCAAAACTTCTACAAATTCATCAAACTGATCACCAAGAAAATTCCAACTACGTTGTATATGATGAATAAGACTATGCGCCATATATTGTGTTGCAACGCCAATTCGGCGAACACCAGAATTCACACAGTTACTTAACGTAAAATCAATGATGCGCAATTTTCCACCAAATTGTATGGCTGGCTTGGCTCGCCAATCTGTTAACTGATGTAATCTTGCACCACGCCCACCAGCCAGTATGATGGCATAAGTCTTTCTCGTAAGAGCGCCGCTGTACCGAGACGCTTTGTTAAACTCAAATGCACTTTTATCTACTACAGGAGTCGCATCAAAATGCTGATTCATTGCTTGCCTTAAACTAAAATAATCAACAGTTTAACGCTAAAGATTGTTAAATAAAAATCGAATATATTTAATTAATACTTAGAAAAAAACTAACTATATTGAGAGTTTACAGCCTACAAATGTTGTAGATAAGTGGCAAAATTGAAGTAGGTTCATTAAGTTAAGTCTTCAGTACATTATTTAAAAGCGCTACTTAACTTACAAAATATTGTTGTATATGTACCACTTTACAACCGAATAGCTACTTAGCCTGTATTTATAATTGATTAGTTTAAATATATGTCATATCATATTGAATCATATTGTTTTTTTAAGTTTTATAAAAATTTGTTGATGAAATTAAAAAGCTGTCTATTCAATGCAAGGCACAAAGAGAGCACTCCTAAAATCAAGCTGAAAGTTGGCTCGTATGGCGTCTGCCAAAAGGTCTACAATGCTGGCTTGAGCGTTAGCTCGTTTCAATTAAATCAAATTTCGAAAATTTCACAGTTATTTTTCGTTAAGAAAATAACCAGTATCTTATTGATTATATTGGTTATTCCTTTACATTCTTTGGCTGACGAAAGGGACCCACTTAGTGCGATTGCTGGCGTTTCTAGAGAGTATGACAACAACTTATTTTTATTGGAGTCGAATAAAAAATCAGATCGCGTTACTAAAGCGTATGCAGGTATTCAGTTGGATAAGTTGTATTCATTGCAACGATTTAAAGTTAATTACACGTTAAATGCATCACGTTACGAAAGAAATAAGCGTCTAAATTTTAACTCGCATAATTATGATGCAGCATGGTTATGGTCTTTAACGCCACGCTTAACAGGCAAGCTTTATGCTGATCGTAAAGAGTCACTCAATAGTTTTCAGGATTTTAGAAATTTTAATCCAAGTACAATAAGAAATATTCGTGTGAGCCAAACGCAACATTTTGAAGCAGATTATTCACCACATGGCGTTTGGCATTTACTTGGGGGATTCACACGTAATGAAGCTAGAAATAGCGAAAGCTTTATTCAACAAGACAATCTGAGTTCAATAGCGCTAGATGCAGGTGTTAGGTATGATTTTAGGTCTGGCAGCTCAATTCTTTTAATGGCACATAAGCGTAATGGTGACTTTGAGCGTAAAACACCCAACTTTGCATCTCTATTGGATACAGGCTTTAGCGAAAATGAGGCCGAAGCCAGGCTTACTTGGTTGCTTTCTGGTCATTCTAGGTTAAATGTACGTACGGCTTATTTAAGGCGTAATCATGATACCTTTTCTCAGCGGGATTACTCTGGCATGGAAGGTCGCGTAGATTATTTTTGGACGCCAACTAGCAAGTTACAACTCGGAGTTTCTGCAAATTCTGCACTTGCTAGTTTTTGGAATATCGACAGCAGTTACACACGTGAAAACACCTTAAGTATTACACCAGTCTACAATATAAGCGATAAAATTAGATTAACTGGATTTGCTGGCATATCTGAGCGTCGGTTTCTTGGTGACGGCCTAGCACCCTCTACCAATAGGCTCGACAAAGCCAAAAACATCAGTGCAGGTATCGATTGGAGCCCTTTGCGCAACTTTACGCTTGGTGTTGATTTAAGGCACAGTAGGCGAGATTCAAATGTTATCGGGTTTGATTTCAATGATACTGTTGTGGGCGTAGATGCGAGCTTTTTATTTTAATCGCAAGCAAAGCCGTAAAAAGCTGGTTGGGCTAAACCATTTGGACTATATACGGCAAGCGATGAAAAATGTAAAAATGATGTTTACCTTTATAATCATTTAAGCGTTACTTAACACAAAAGCAAGCATGAAAATAAAGGCAGCAAATGAGTAAAAACACGAAAAATATGCAAACAAATGAAAAACGTTTTACAAGCGCATTAACGGTGTTATTAATCTGTGGGCTTATGGTCGCTTGCGGCAAAAAAGAGAGCGCAGAAAAAACCAGTCAATCGATCGTAAGTGTAAATGGCGAGGACATCACTTTTCTGCAACTGAACAATGAGCTGCAACGCGCAAAAGTGAAGCCAGAGCAGCAAACACAAGCTGAAAAACAAATTGTAGCAAAACTTGTAGATCGTCAAATTCTTGTGCAAGCAAGCATTAAAGAAAAGCTCGACCGAAACGCTCAAGTTTTACAAGCCATTGAAAACGCAAAAATGCAAATTTTGGCGCAATCTTATCTTGAAAATAAAATATCTTCTGCACCCAAACCAACAGTTTCAGAGATTAATGATTACCGAAATAAGCATGCTGACATTTTTGCTAATCGCAAAGTTTACGTCATGGAACAGGTGGTATTTACTGAAAATGCGAGCTTGAGTAACGAGCTTGAGGCTTTAAGTGACACGGCAAAAACCATTGATGAAGTCACAAAATGGCTCAATGATCATCAAATGCAATATGCCCAAGCTAAAGAAGCGCATGCTGCAGAATCATTACCGCCAGAGTTGTTATCTAAAATAAGTAAAATGGCAATTGGTGAAATTATTTTCTTTAAAACAAATTACACT
>JAIYEJ010000232.1 GCA_027487055.1 Methylotenera sp.
AGTAAGAAATTTACTTGATGAGAGGCAGCTAAGGGGATGATTGAGTCCAAGGGGGGACAAAGCTGACGTTAACAAATTATTTTGCTAAACCCAATTTCTTTAGTTTAACTTAAATTTTTTCCATAAGTTAGAACTAGACGTTTTAACTCTGGTACGCAAGAGCCACATGCAGTACCACATTTAAGTTTATTTTGAAGTGTAATTAAATCTGCGCCTAACTCAATATTTTCAAGAATCTCATTTTGAGAAACATCTAAACAGTTGCAGATTATTTTGCCTCGCTCTACTTCACCTGAAGGCGGAGCAGATAGTGGTGCAAGTGCCCAGCGACTAAATTCTTTATACTGAGCCTCATCTGTAAATTGGCCTTTTGTCATCACGTCTTTGAGCCAATGTGTTGCTAGTGTTTCGCCCATTAGTCGAACACCGGCGACTTCTAACATACCATTTGAAATGTTTCTTTCAACCAATATACGCTTACTAATACCGCGTTTAGCATCGTTATAGTTAAGACATGGGGACTCATCTGTCATGCCTAAAAGTGCGTCGATTTGATCAGTTAACGCTTGGTCAGGTGCGGTTTCGTGCGCAGCACGTAAAATGAGTAAGCCAGCTTTTCTGTTTGAATTTTCGCGCCCAAATAGCCCACAACTTGCATGGGTAAACTGAGGCAAAAGCACACGGATTTTGTCTAATAAAGTTAAGTCTTGGCAAGTGTGTAATATCGTCATGCGCCAAGGCAGTTCTAGTTTTTCTATTTTAACCGCAGTATGTTTTAACTCTGGTTGCTTAGAGGTTTTATCGAAGGCAGGCGGCATAAGCGCATTGACACCTAATCCGTTCATAAATTGGCTACCCCAGTGCATGGCTATAAACGTTTGTGCAGGCTGTACTTCGTTAGAAGTTATTACAGGCAATACTAAGCTTCCTCGTTTATTTTGTACTTTTACAATATCGCCATCTTTTAGATTACGGCGCATCATGTCATCTGCACTAATGTGAATTACTGCTTCTTCTGCATGATTATAGAGCTGAGCTACATTGCCAGTGCGGCTCATACCGTGCCATTGGTCGCGCAAACGCCCGGTAAGCAAATGCAGTGGATGGCGTGCGTCAGTTTTATCAGCTGTGCCTTTATATACGGCATTTAAAAAATTTGCTTTGCCGTCTGTCGTTGGGAATTTCCCATCACTATAAAGCCTGGTTTTTCCAGTAATTGCGCCATCTGCAAATGGCCACTGTTGTGGGCCTTTTGAACTCAATGTAGCAAAACTTAGGCCTGTAATATCTAAATCACGTCCCCGAGTAGTTTCTCTATGTTCATTAAAAATAGCTTCAGTATTTGCATAGTTAAATAGATTAGAATTCTTACCCAGACGCTTCTCAAGCCGCTGTGCAAAATCAACCATAATCTGCCAATCATGCTTGGCTTCGGCTGGTGGTGCAATAGCAGGATTCACACGAGTAATACAGCGCTCAGAATTGGTGACGGTGCCTTCTTTTTCACCCCAAGTACTAGCAGGCAATAGGACATCTGCATAAGGACTGGTACTGGTATTGTTAAAGGCATCTTGCACTACGACCAATTCAGCCATATTTAATGCTTCTAGCACACTATTAAGGTCTGGCATGGAGTGCGCAGGATTAGTACAAGCAATCCAAATCGCTTTGATTTCGCCACTTTTTACCGCATCGAACATTTCAACTGCAGTTTTGCCTGGGGTATTGGGAACGTCATCTACACCCCAAAGTTTTGCAATTTCTGCACGGTGTTCTGGATTTGCTAAATCGCGATGACCAGAAAGCAAATTCGCCATTCCGCCGACTTCACGTCCACCCATTGCATTGGGTTGCCCCGTAAGCGAAAACGGGCCAGCACCTGGCTTACCAATTTGACCTGTAGCTAAGTGTAAGTTAATGAGTGCTGCATTTTTATCGGTACCGTGGACGCTTTGATTTAAACCCATGCAATACATGCTTAAAGTGGGGCCTTTGCCAAACCATTTTGCTGCTTGAATAATATCTTTTTCTTTAATTCCACAAATATCCGCCACCATTTTAGGTGTGTATTCACGAACGGTATCTTTAAGTGCATCAAAGCCATTAGTATGTGTATCAATGAAAGCCATGTCCAGCAAGCCTTCCCACAGCATCACGTGTAACAAACCGTTGAATAGCGCGACATCCGTGCCAGGCAAAATAGCTAAATGTAAATCTGCCGCCTCAGCTGTGTCAGTTTTACGGGGATCTACTACTATGATTTTTAAATTTGGGTTATTAGTCTTAGCATCTTCAATGCGTCTAAAAATAACAGGGTGGGCAAAAGCAGTATTGCTACCTGCAATAAATAAGCATTCGGCATGATCAATATCTTCGTAACAAGCAGGCGGCGCATCAGCTCCTAACGTGGCTTTGTAACCTGTCACCGCAGAACTCATACATAATCGTGAATTAGTATCTACATTGTTCGTACCAATTAAACCTTTGGCTAGCTTATTAAAAACATAGTAGTCTTCAGTCATTAATTGGCCTGATATATAAAACGCTATAGAATCTGGGCCATATTTTTCGATGGTTGTTGCAAACTGCTCTGTTAAATACTCAAGTGATTCATCCCAAGATACTCGTCTTCTAAGCAACTCACGGTTAGTGCGCATCTCTGGGTAAAGAGCTCGATTATCAGACTTGGCAGACAAGTGTAAAGTAGCACCCTTAGTGCATAGACGACCAAAGTTAGCAGGATGATTTGGGTCACCTTTTACATCAATTATTTGATTACCTTGGCTGTGAATAATGACGCCACAACCAACACCGCAATAACAACAAGTAGACTTTGTTTCACGATGGCTGCTAATAGTTGGATTTGTGACTTGGTTTTGCAATCTATTATCTAACCTATTATCAATAGGTGTTAATTTTGCCTGATATTGCTGCTGTTGTTTCATTTGCTGCATCAAAGACTTAAATAAACCATACCATCTTCAACTTTGACCTGATAACAAGCAGTTTCGCCAACATCTGGCTCTTCTGCTTTACCATCAATCAAACTGATTTTCCAAGAGTGAAGC
>JAIYEJ010000042.1 GCA_027487055.1 Methylotenera sp.
GTTTTATGAAGTACAAGATGAAGATCTTGCATTACAAGCAATGCAAGTAGCGGAAGAGAAAATAAGATATAATAAAGATAAAAATAAGTTATGACAGGACTTGATATAAGATTAAGACGAAACGATATTGGTTTAAGCCAAGCGAAACTATCAGGTATCACAGGTATTGAGCAGTCTCGAATCTCTGCATACGAGCTAGGAAAGCTAGACTTGTCAGTTATGGAAATTAATAAAATTGCTAATCATTTAGATAAAATTGATGAGTATACGGTATTAAAACTAAAAAAGAAAAGGTTTCAAAATAGTGATCATTTGGATTCAATAATTGCACAAAGACCTAGAAGAGGATTTTCAAAAACAAAGCGAAACAAGGAATATTTGGAAGTTCTTGCGAATTTAGAAACGCAATTCGCAAACCCACCCCACACAGGACTAAAAGCTGTTTCGTTTTTCGCTGGATGCGGTGGCCTATGTTATGGAGTTAAAGCTGCAGGATTTGAAATTGTTGCCACAAATGAATTGGTTGAGAACTATAAAGCTATTTATAAACTGAATTTTCCGGATGTTAATTTTTTACCAAATGACGTTCAAGAAATTACTAATTCTGATATTGAACAAATTTTAAAGAATAATAACAAAATTGATTTAATGGTGGGTGGTCCTCCTTGTCAAGGTTTTAGTTTAGCTGGAAAAAGAGATGTTAATGACAAAAGGAACACTCTATTTGAATATTATTTAAATATTGCAGAAAAGATACAGCCAAAAGTTATTTTAATTGAAAACGTCCGACTTTTAACTTCTATGAAAGATCCTAATGGAAGTCTAGTAAGCAAAAGAATACTTGACACTTTTGAAAAAATGGGTTACAATAGCAATTTTTATAATGTAAATGCAAAAGAATATGGGGTTCCACAACATAGAGAGAGAGTTATTTTCATAGCTGTTCGAAAAGATTTAGAAAAATCTCCATCAATTGCGGAGGCAAAATATGGCACTTGTGTAAATCTATTTAATTCAAATCCACCTTGTTTTTCATTTGGTGATGGTGTTTCAGATTTAGAATTTCTTGAATCAGGTGAATCAAGCAAAAAAGATGAACATCATTGGGCTGTTAATCATCCTGAACATGTTATAAGATGGTTAGTTGATGTTCCTGAAGGCAAAAGTGCACATGATAATCTTGATCCTGATTTACGCCCACCATCAGGTTATAATACCACCTATAAAAGGCAAGTTTGGACTGAGCCAGCCGGCACAGTTGCTACAACTTATGGAATGATTTCGGGTTGTAGAAATGTTCATCCTATTGCAACTAGAGCATTAACGACCAGAGAAGCACTTCGCCTACAAAGTTTTCCGGACTCTTTTAAACTTACAGGAAATGATGGTCCAATCAGAACGGTAATTGGCAATGCAGTACCTCCATTGTTAGGTTTTGAATTGGCCAAATTTATTAAGAATAATTATATGTTATAAAAGTATCCGGCTTGTAAGTTGAATTGTAATTGTTCTGGGTGCTGGGCTTGACCACCTCTTTGCATTTGAACAATTCCAAAACGCGGCGCATCGTGCTGAATTCCTTGAGGATCTTTATACGAGCCTTTTCGAACACTATATTTTTTCTTTTCGAAGCTTGCATAATTACAAGACAATTCAATTAGTTCATCAATTGTATATAATGCAAATTCCTGAGGTTCAACTGCAGGATTTTTTTTTGTTAAATGTAATAATAATTCAGGTGTAAATGGATCATTGATATATGCTTTCTGTAATAAAAGTTTAGTTATTTCTCTCTGTTTTTCTGTTAAAATATTTTCAAGCTCCAGTCTGCCTTTTTGATTGATTTCCTCCCAAAAGTATCTGCGGGGATCTGACACGCGATTAATTAAATCTTCTGGGTTGTCTATTGGTGCAAAGCCATGATCGCCGCAAAATTGTCTTAATGCATTAACAGCATCAATGGAAACTGGAATATTGTTAGTGCGCAATAATTCACAAAATGCTCTAGCAGTTGTAAAATATAGTTGAGCATTTGTTGGTTTATTTTTACTGCACTGCTTAACTGATAATCCTACTGTTTTTATTAAATTCAAATCATTGTTGTAAATCGTTAATAATATATCGCTTTTACATGCTCTTACTCTCATTCCATTTACTTCAAGCCATTTCTTGCCTTCTTCTGCCGTAGCTAATGTGCCTAACGCAATAGCTTCAACCATATGGCATGTTTCCCAATTTAGAACTTTTAAAGCTTTTTTAACTATTGATGTTTCCGGGTATCCGTTGATCAATAAATTAGGTAATGGGTGTTGTGAAATTGGACAAGGTAAATTGTTAATTGTTTGAGCAAGAGTAGTCTCAAATGTGTGACCAGCTATTCTGCCAGCAATTCCAGCTTGGATTTGTAGTGCGTGACGAGAATCTTTTGGTGTTAATGCCATTGTAATTCTTTTGTTAATGAACTAATTGTCGTGTTTAAACCTTCCGCAAGAATCGATAGGTTTGATAGCGAAATATTTCTTAATCCTCTTTCAATAAGGCTTATATAGGTTCTATCGAACTCGCATTTGAAAGCAAGTTCTTCTTGCGTTATTTTAAGTTCAATTCTTTTTAGTTTGACCTGTGCGCCAAATTTTTTTAATAGTTTTTCCTTGTTCATAATCGATTGTAAAAATATTTTTACGCAGACAATACAGCAACGGACAATGCGTCTCATTTGTTAGTTTGAAACTGATACGAAATCAGTCGGAAATATCAATTAATTTTAAAAAGGTTGTTGTAAATTAAGATTGATAATTAATCTCTTGATGAATAGGCTAATATTTATTTCAAAAAAAATAAATTTTTATTTCACAATATTTAGGTTAATTATGATAATTAATAAACTTTAACTTTGATTGTCTGAGATGGGGGCGTCTTCGATATTTAATAAAATAAACAACAGATAATATTCCTTTTAACACTACATTTGACTTGGAATTAATTAAATAAAATGGCCACAATAAATTTTGAAGAATACAAAGTAAAAGTGCAGCAAGCAATTGAGCTTAGAATTGAAAAAGGACTTTTGTCAGACCCGGAAGGTTTTATCTTAATAGACGGCTTTGTCAATATTCACTACCAAAAGGATATGGGAAGTGCATTTATTCTCGGAGGGCCAACTATACCTGCTGTTGCCGTTGTAGGTAAGGGTAGTGGACTTATTTACACATTTGCATTGAAAGTATTATTGCCAAATATTCAGATTTGATAAGTACAAATCAAAATAACGAAGCCAAAAATCGAGTTGAAAATTAAATGCCAATTAATAAAATAATTATAAAAAAGTTGAAGCAAGAAAAATCAAACTATGAACTCTGAAACAACTGACAACAAAGATATACCAAACGGACAAATATATAATGCATCAGAAAATGAAGTGGAAAATCTAAGGCCTAAAAGAATAGGTGAGGCTTTCGAAGTTGGTAGTGAAGCTGTAACAGCATTTATAAAATTTGACGAAAAAGCGGAAGCGCAAGTTAGGGACTTGCTTCAAAAAGAATTAAAAGTTGAAGTTCAAGAATTAAAAAAAGACTACTTAGTCATTTTTGGACTTTTCGCTTCTTTTGTGACGTTTATATCTATAAATGTTCAAATATTTAAGAATAATGATAACACTCTAGAATTAATTGGCATTTGTTCAATTTCCCTTTCATTTATAATATTCTTTGCACTAATTATTGGAGGAATTGTAAAGCAACAATTAGAGTGGTCCAATTTCAAAAGACCTGAATACATAATGAATTCTGTTTTCTTGCTAATTGGTGTTGTTTTTATTTCATGTAGTGAAAAAAGAAAAAGCGGTGTGTTATACGAATTACAGCGTAGCTCAATAGAAGATAGTATAAAAATCGATGAGCTTAAATCCATAGTAATCAAACTACAAGCAGAAGTTGAGAATAAACAGTTCTTAATAGAAAAATTCAAAAATATGTCCGTAACACTTGACTCATTTTGTCTTCAACAAAAGGCAGTTAAACAAGTCAAATAAATGGCAGTTGCCGATATAGTTTTTGAGTCTGTGGGTGAATTTGCAAACTTGAATATTTGTGCATTTATTCACAATACAGATTCAAATGCGAAACCTTTACGAACAAAATGTCCTAAAACATTAAATACAGTATGCTAGTACCTAAATTATATAGAATCAGACACAACATTTTACAATTGTTAACGGACAAGAGGAGAGAACAGCAATTACATAATTTACATGTAGAAAAATCTCAGTTAACGATTGAAGAAATATCAACACTTCTGCAATACTCCATAAAATCAGTGGATCAACAATTAAATGTTCTATGGGAAAATGGGGAAGTGCAAAATGTAATTGCTCAAGGTATTAAGAACAATCACTATAATACTAAATACATGGTTTTGTCTAAAGGTATTTCAACAGCCTCCTCCAAGGCAATTCTGAATGAAGGAAAGGCAATAAATGCACAACTTTTTAATAACTATTCATCGGGATTATTTCAAATTATTGCAGGAATTATTGCGATTTGGACTATTGTTCAAAACACAACGAGCATTGCAAAGCTTGAAATCCAAAGTGAGAATCTTAAAACAATCACAAAAGAAATACAGAAGGATATTAATAGAAGTAATTTTGAAATAGAGGTTATAATGAAAACTAAAAAACAATCAAAAATTGCTAATTAAGACAAAGTTAATAGTGAATAGACTTTATATAAATGGACAAGTTCTTTTGAATTGTATACAATTGATATCACTTTTGACAATTCCGTTTTTTGCTAAATTGTGGATTGCCATAGTAGATCTAAGTTTCGGTTGGATTTTTTCACGCCATTTGTAAGTGCAAGTGTCCCCTTTATATAACTACGTTAGATTCGACTTTTCAAGTTTTGAATCCTTCCCGCAGAATATCTACCTAGGATAGCATTTTAAGAATTTGAAATACAACTGATTTCTATAATCTTTGGCTTAATGAAAATTGTTTTTTCTAATAAACGGGCCCTTGATTATGATTGGCTACAATTTCATCGAATGTTTAGCGTGGTATATTATCGCAGAGTTAACAAACATCATCTTACAAAACACGAAGAATCAGTTCGTTGATTACGCTAAATATCATAAATAACCAAGCTACTGTGGTAACCAACATGCCGAATTTATTATGAATGGTGATTTTGGCATTCACGGTAATTTTGGAATATAAGGCCATTACAAATACATAGCTCACATTATA
>JAIYEJ010000109.1 GCA_027487055.1 Methylotenera sp.
GGGTGCAGTGTTAAACAAAGCAACGCTTTCAGTCACCCAACTTACCCCTGTTTTTGTGCGTTATTCTAAAATTGCCATGCTTTAATTCGCCTTAATGTGATGGTTAAATGCTCAAATTATCTGCAATATGCATATATTGCTGCAAGAGCTTTTTAAAATGATTTGGGTCTTTTGTATAAGTGAGCTCGCCCTCTGGCGGAAAATAAAAATCATGCAAGCGAGACAACCAAAATCTAAGCGCGGCACGCCGTAACATGGCTAACCAAAGTGTGTTTTCTTGCTGCGTAAAGGGTCTTAAGGTTTGGTAGGCTGCCAAAAATGCGTTTGCTTTATCTTGGTCTATACTGCCTAAATCGCTACCATTATGATGCAAGCACCATTCATTCATCGCAATTGCCACGTCATACGCCAAAATATCGCTACATGCATAATAAAAGTCAATAAAGCCGCCAAGCTTATCGCCATCAAACAGCACATTGTCGCGGAACAAATCTCCATGAATCACCCCACGCGGTAAGTTATCAACATGTAAACCTTTTTGGTAGTTTAATTCAGATGTAAGTAATGTGGCGTCCTGCGCTTCTAGCTTTGGCATCACCATTTGGGCTGTTGAATCAAACCAATCTTGCGCACGCTGATTACTACCCGTTTCTGTAAAGCTCTCGCCAGCCAAATGCATGTTGGCTAATGTGCTTGCCACTTGCTTCACTTGCGCCAAATTGGGTGTGGCGACATCCTCGCCATTTAGGCACGTCACCATTAACGCTGGCTTGCCTTTTAATAAGTGCAATGCAATGCCATGTTTATCTTGCACTGGGCTTGGGCAAGGCACACCATGCTTTGCCAAATGAGCCATTAAACTAACAAAATAAGGCAATTCGGTTGCTGTGTGTTTTTCAAAAATTGTTAATACATATTTTTGCTGATCTGTAATCACAAAATAATTGGTGTTGGTAATACCAGCAGCAATTCCCTTAAGTTTAACTAAGTTGCCTATTGAAAAATCTTTGAGCCAAACACTGACTTCTTCTAAACTTAAGGTGGTAAATACTGACATATGATTTAAAATTGATTAGCGTAAATGATTAAAAGGGCCAAAACGTTTAAGCTCAGGCACTCTTCAATGTTAAGGCCATGGTAAACGTTGAAGCCCTGTTCAATACATTTAGAATCTAAAAATAATCCAGCTAGGAATACTCAAGGGCTTATTCGGGCCATCATTCACCCAGCCACCGTCTTCTTCTTTATGCAAATAATATGGCACACCATGCTCTGGCGTAACTTTCATCATATAAACCTGACCATTCACGCTGTATTCTTCGATTGTCTCTTTGCCTTTTTTGCGAATAGTTACTTGCGGCTCAGCCTCAAGCGGTTCACCATCCACCACTTTTGGCGGTGGTGGCACTTCTTCCAAAAGCTCAAGGTTATCTTGTGAGTTTGCTGACAGCGCAATTTGTGGCATTAAAAACACGCTCAGGAGCAAAACAAATATTTTCAATTTTTGCATGTAATTCTCGCATTTAAATAGTGATTCCATTCTAGCAAAACGCAAGGCACAAAGACATGATAAACATCAAATAAACGTTTAACTTTGCGTAAATCATTACAAATAAAGCTGAACGCGCTCTTCCTCGGGTGAGAGCTTAAATCCGCGTGTTTCATAATGTTTAAATATGGCTTCAACCACGCGATCTGGTTCATCAATCACTTGAATTAAGTTTACATCTTCTGACGCGATCATACCTTCATTCACCAATGTTGTTTTAATCCAATCAACCAAGCCTCGCCAAAATGGCTCACATACTAAAATAATCGGGATTCTAAGTGTTTTTCCAGTTTGCACTAGGGTAATTGCTTCCATCAGTTCATCTAAAGTGCCAAAACCACCAGGCATCACAACATAAGCGCTGGCGTACTTTACAAACATGACTTTACGCATAAAAAAGTGCTGAAAATTCTGACTAATATCTTGATACGGATTGCCCGTTTGCTCATGCGGCAACTCAATATTTAGGCCGATGCTGGGCGATTTTCCTGCAAACGCACCTTTATTGGCAGCTTCCATAATGCCAGGACCACCGCCTGATATCACACTGAAGCCCGCATCTGATAAGCGTTTAGCAATATCTTCTGTCAATTGATAATATTGATGTTGTGGCTTGATGCGCGCACTGCCAAAAATAGACACTGCTGGGGTAATTTCTTTTAACTTTTCGGTGGCAGCAACAAATTCTGCCATAATCTCAAATGCATGCCATGCCTCGTTTCCGGTATGGTTTTTACCCCCTGCATCTGGGTCAGCTGATTTTGGCAGTTTTTTAGTATTAGACATAATTTAGGTACTCAATATTTATGAAGAGATTACTTCTTGTAGATGGCTCATCTTACCTCTACCGCGCTTTTCACGCCATGCCCGATTTGCGCAACTCAGCCAATGAGCCGACTGGTGCAATTCAGGGTGTGCTAAATATGTTGCGCCGTCTACATAAAGATTACCCGGCAGATTATAGCGCATGTGTTTTTGATGCCAAAGGCAAAACTTTTAGGGATGAAATTTATCCCGAATACAAAGCCAATCGTGCCAGCATGCCTGACGATTTACGCGCGCAGATTGAGCCACTATTTGAAACCATCCGCGCCATGGGTTGGCCTTTGATTATTGAAGAAGGGGTTGAGGCCGATGATGTGATTGGCGCACTAGCCAAACAGGCTGAAAGCCAAGGCATTAGCACCATTATTTCAACCGGTGATAAAGATATTACACAACTAGTCAATGACAAAATCACGGTTGTGAACACCATGCGCGACGCATTTCGGCGCACCGATGACATACTAGATATTGCTGGCGTCACGGCCAAATTTGGGATTCCGCCTTCACTCATCATTGATTACTTGGTGCTGGTGGGGGACACCTCAGATAACGTGCCTGGCGTTGAAAAAGTCGGCCCAAAAACGGCAGTGAAATGGTTAGAGCAATACGGTTCGCTCGATAACATTGTCGCAAATGCAGATCACGTGGCGGGAAAAGTTGGCGAAAATTTACGCGCCGCACTCGATTGGCTACCGACTGCGCGCGAGCTGATTACCATCCGTTGTGATGTGGGCATCCGTGAGCATTTTGATGAGCTCATTCAACAAGCGCCAGACAAAGAAAAATTAGCTGAATTGTTTGACCGTTTTGAATTTAGAAGTTGGAAACGTGAATTAGAAGCCAACAATATTGGCAACGCTACAAAATCACCAACCCTGCAAGACAATATTCATGAGTCTTACAACGCACCTAGTTTGAAGCCAACTCAAGATTTGTTTCAAAGCAACTACCAACCCAACACTAGCCGCAACTTTGAAACCATACTCAGCAATGCGCAACTTGATGCTTGGCTCGCCAAATTAAGTACCGCGCCTTTGATTTGCTTTGATACCGAAACCACTTCACTTGACCCCATGACGGCCAAAATTGTCGGCATGTCGTTTAGTGTGGCGGCAGGCAGCGCGGCGTATTTAC
>JAIYEJ010000067.1 GCA_027487055.1 Methylotenera sp.
ATTTTTCATTAGTTTTTCAATATCACAAATCCCATTTTGTCAGTGAAATCAATACGAAAATGCATAAAAATCTTTGATGTAATCTGCAAAAGATTTATTTTTGATGTATTTTTTAAATGGTGGTGTGCGTAGCTCAACAGATGTGAAAACTCCATTATCGCCAAGTTCATTAGATTCTAAATATCCTCTTACAGAGTCAACACCCCCTATGGTAAATTGCTCTACACCAATTAAGGGGTCATTCGCTAACTGACCACTTAGGCGAGCCTGTAACGCCCAATCATAAGGTAATTTTTGGGTATACTTTAAATCGCTGCGTACATAGGCATAGTTTGGTTTTGCAGCATCTCGTCTAAGTGCAAACTCTTCTTCTTTATTACCAAGTCCACGCGGTGCAAAGTTAGCAGTAAAATTAAACTGCAGCTGTGCTGTTTCCGCCTGGTAAGTGCCATCATAACCCAGCATAAATGCCACATAAGAGATTGGTTGTTGAAATCCACCACCACCAGATAAGTTAATAGACTCTTTAAAGTCTTTGTAATCGACACCAGCGGTAACGCTGTGATAGTAACTATCAACCAATGGCAATGGGTGTATGTAGCGTGCCCCAACAATATTACCTTTACCAATCACTGTGACATCGCCCACTGCACTAATATCGCTGTTAGAAATCACGCCATAAGCGGCGAAATAATCCCCATTCATTCTTGGTATAACATAAGTACCTGAGACTACTTGCACTTCACTAAAATCTTCTGGAGATACTTGAAAGCTAATTCCAACACTATGGTCTTTTTGCCATAAGTTTTCGTAACGCAATCCACCATTTAGACGTGTTTTGGTAGTATTTGGTGCATAGCGATCATTAATTTCTAAATTACCATGTAGTGGCAATTTATCTTGAACTTTTAAATCCACCTCAACCTTACCTGGTGATTTGCCAGCCCGTAAAACGGGTGTCACTTGTCGATTTTGACCACGATTCACAGTGCCTAACTGCGCCTGTGCAGTAGGGAAATGTGGCACCTTACCTTCGCTAAATTCGCCAACACGTGATTTAACCTCAGCCAACGACGTATATTTTGATTCTGTTACACGTAAACGCTCAACCGTGCCTTCGGTGACTTTTAAAGTCACAACACCAGCATCCACCTCTTGTTGTGGAATACTCACAGAAACAGTCAAATAACCTGCATCTTGATATGTTTTTTCTAACGTAGACCGAGCTTTTTCTACATCTGCAATTGTTTTGGTTTCGCCTAAAAATGGGTATACCGCCTCTTCTATCGCGCCTGCGGGCAGTACAGTATTACCATCTACTTTAAATTCAAATACATTAAAACTAGGCTCCTTTTCTTTTGCCTTACTTACTGCATTACTTTCATTTAATTCGCTAGTATCTACTTTTTTTGTGTGTGTTTCTTCATCTTTCAGAACCTTTTCAACGCTAGACCTTTCATTTGTAACTGTGCTTGCATGTTCATTTGATTGCGTTTGTGTGAGGTCGTCTTTCGCATTAGCTTGTGCAAAGCTTAATGAGAAACATACTAAATAAAATGTGACGGCAAGATAGTTAATCCGCATGGAAAACCTAATAGTTTAAAATTTTTGTGTTGGCAAAATGAATGTGAAACTGAATTGATGTGCAAAGCACAAAAGTATCATTAAATTAAGTTAAAAGATTATTATAACTTTCAAATTATCATTGTACAAAATTTATGTTTCAATTAGATTATTACGCCACTAGTCTTATGCTTAACATTTAAGCAAAAAAGCACATTCCCTTTTGAGGAATGTGCTTTCTATTAAGGGCTCAGACTACACACCCATTAACTATTATTAGAACAATTGTTGTGGCGCACAGTTGTTACCACCGTTAGTACCTTTCATCACTTGAACACCCGTTGTACAAACTGAACCACCTGCAGGGTTAAGTGTTAAACCACGTGGAAATACAGCACATGATGCTGCTTGTGGCGCGGCTAATGCAGAAGTAATTTGAGGGATAACTGCTGCCCCAAAACCAGTAGCTGTATTAGCAATAAAGTTTTTGAGTTCCATATGGAAAGCATATGCGCCATTAACAGATGTTAAACGTGAATTAGTTGTATCACCAGCTTCTGGGTGTACGTTATCCACTTTAAGATAACGGTAACCACTAACAGCTGCTGGATCTAGACGCCAATCATTTTCAGTAGACATCACACCAATTGCAAATTCATTATTAGTGGCTGGTAGTGCATTAGATGCAGCTGAAATATTTGCTTTAACATTACCTGTACCTGAGTTTTCAACCACTACAAAAGTTGGTGTTGAATCACCAGCAACAGACGGGCTAAGATTAGCAGCTACACCCGCAGAACATGGGTTTGCTAAGAAAAACGCGTTTGAGCTTGCTTGTGTGCCAGATGTTGCAATACGGCGTTGTAAAATTATATTTTTACCAACACCCGCAGCGCCAACAATTGGAGACCAATCAGTTTGGTAAGTACCAGTGATGATTGAAGTATATTGCGCTTTAGAAATGCTTGGTGCTAGAGCTGGGTCAAATGCGGTATCCGCAGCAATTTGCGCTGGTGTAACACCTTGGTTAGCTTGCATCGCACGATATAATGGGATACTTGCTACTACACCAAATGCTTGTCCAATATTAGCTTGATTTTCCGTTCCGAAAGAAGTTACGTTACCACCACCAATTGATGCTGGAAATAACGATGCTTCAACGTCAGAAAAGCCACCAACTGGTAATTGTGGTCCACGTGGATTAGCTGCTACTGCAGATGCATTAGCTGTATTACTTGCTGCTGTAGCACCAGTACCTGGCAATGCTGAACCAGTTAATGTACAGCCTTTATTTACCGTTGCATTGTTAGTTGCATTTGATGCATCAGCATAAGCAAGTCCTGTAGTTGCACATGTAGTATTACCTAAGTATGCTAAACGAGCTAATTTTGTACCTACAGTATGTGGTGTGTAAGCATTTAAAGAACCACCGTCTAAAGTATGGTATAAAACTGAAGCAACTCCACCACGTGTACATGCGTAAGCACTAAAATTACCAATTGTGCCTGGTCTAACTAAACCAGCATTAGTACCACTGTTATTTTGACTTGTGTAAATTGTATTTGTGCCTGGATCACAACCAACACCAGTACCAGAACCCACCCAACCTTCATATACTGAGATTGTTGGCGCAGAAGCGCCTGAAATCCAAGCTTGTTGTAATGTACCGGCAACGCGTGCAGCTTCAATTTGCGCAATTGTAATTGCAGATGCTGAAGTTGAACCTACTAAGCAGGCTACTGCTAAAGCAATTTTAGTCATTTTCATTATATTTCTCCAAAAAAAATTTCTCTATTGCTAGAGGCAAAAAGCCTCTAGCTTGTTTGAATTACAAAATATTAAATCTTATTAATACTTAGAATTAAGCTTGTTTACGACGAGCAACAAAACCCATAAAGCCTAAGCCCAACAACATCATGGCCCATGTATCAGCCTCTGGGATTGGTGCAGCAGGATTTGTTGCATAAGTAAGAACACCATTGCTACCTAGAGTAAAACTAGCACCGTTAGCAAACAATGTTGATGTGTTTGCATTAAAACCAGTTGTTGAACTTAATGTTCTTTGTTCTACAAAAGCACTAGAATTAAGACCAGAAACAACCGTTAATGGTCCTGCAGTACTACCACCAACTCTGTTGTTGGTATATAGAGTCACTGCGTTTGTTGCAGGTGTACTAAATAAGCTACCGTTAGCAGCAGTGTGACCAAAGAAGTTTTCATCATTAATGTAAGTGTTTACATTACCAAGGGCGTTAATCAACATTTGATTAGTCATACCTGTGGCACCTGGATTTGTTGTAGTAGTAATATATCCACGTGCACCTGCACCAGTACCTGTAGCATCACCTGCAGTAACTGCCCATCTAATGTTAGCCGATGTTGCAGCAGCAATAAACGGTGTCCATGCTGATGCATAATCTGGATTAGAAGCTAAGTTCCATGTAGATGTAGTACCAAGATCAGTTACGTTAGAAACTGCACCAGCAGCAGCAACTTGGTTAAAGCCTAAATAACTAACACCTAAATCGAAACTAGCGCGAACGTTAGCTGCTGTATCAAATACTGTTAAAACAAATGAACCGTTACCTGTTGAAGGCGCATCCATTGCAGCTTGTGCTGGCACAGCAGCAGCCAAAATAACCGCAGCTGCGATTGCTTTTAATTGAAATTTCATTTAAATCTCCCGAAAAAATTTTAAAAAACTTAAAAATTAATTTTTAAGTCATTACCCTTGTCAGCAAGGCAGATAATCTCTTAACAACCAATGACATGACCTAAGTAATTAAAGCTCGCTTGAAAGATATAACTCTCTTAAGCGACGTTAACAATTTACAGCCTGCTTATGACATGCTTAACATTAAACATAGTCTAACTGGACTACTAACAAACAAACTACAAATAATGTTTATCATTGCAGGCAATAAATTTCATTTACTACTTATGATATTGTGATGGACTTGTGTAAAACTTATGCGTTCTGGACTAGTCCGTTCGGACTATAAAATGAATGTGTTTTAAGCATATAAAAAGACAAAAAACACTTTAGAAAATTGAAACTTTAAAATTGATTATAGCTTTCTGTTTAATTGCAATAAGGTATCCAAAATACTATTTGGCCACCCTAATTAGACCTAGCTTTGCCGCTTTAACAGCTGCTTGGCTTCGGTTTAAAACATTGAGTTTGCGAATAACATTTTGAACATGATTTTTAACTGTCAATGGGCTGATATCTAAAATAGTAGAAATTTCCCAATTGGTTTTACCCATATGCAACCATTGCAGGACTTCTGTTTCTCTTTTTGTGATTAACCTGCCAATATTGTTCTCTGTCGCAATCGGGTTATTGCTTGTACTAGTTACCCGAATAAGCGCACAATGTAAGTGTGGCATAATTAGCTCTAACATCTGCGCATAAGTGGCATTAGCCGACTTGTGTAATCTTGAAAAAATAACAACACTCGAGATCTTGCCGAGATCTTGCCCAAAGCCATGAATCACAAAGTTTTTGAGCTCTGAACTTAACATAACATTTTGATCAAAATTGATCACACTATAATTAACATACTCAGCCGGCTCTAATTGATTATCAACAAACAAAGGGATTGTTTTTTTTCGCCAAAGCTTTAAGGCTTGTGCAACCAAACCCTTATCTTGCTGAATAATTTGATTAAATTGGTCTTGTCCAAAATAGCGTGAGCTCGTAAAGTACTCAAAATCATGTGGCTCACTTTCTGATGTTTTTACGCCAAACACCATAATTTCATGCCCCAGTAAACTTTGAAACTCGCCTTGAAGCCAATTAAATAAATGTGTGCGCTGGGTAACACGCAATGAGCTCGTGATAACATCCATAAAGTTAACACGCTGCTCTAAACTTAGACCATCGTCACTATCAACTTGCACGTTAGATGTAAATAGAGTTGAAATGATTAATCTTCTATATTTATTATAGGACAGGCTATTTTGGGGTTGTTAAGTGACAGTAAGATTAAAAATTAAAGTCACTTTTATTACATTTTTTTTAAAATTGACTGTCAGTTGATACATTATGAGTCGCTAGTTTGAATTGACTGGCGCAGTCTCTAGGTTTTCGGTTATTGGTTGCTCGGACTCTTTCTGATTTGTCGTCGCTATTGGTTGTTCCAGCAGAATCTCTTGAGGCGGCTCTATAATAACCTGTTGCGCATTAGCTTTTTCTTGATTCAATCGCATTTGTATTTTTATTCTCTCAGCAATTGGCATCGACTTAAGATCTTGTTCAGTAATTGAATCATATGGTTGTATTTTTAGACTTGGTTTGTCACTAATTGTATTTTCAGTGCCAGACCAATATTCAAATATCTCAGCTCTTGGTAAGCTTAAATTGTTAATCACTCTTGGCGTTATGGCTAGCACAATTTCATTTTTATTTTTTCTATCTACCTGATTAGAAAATAATCGACCAAGCAAAGGAATATCTCCTATGCCTGGCAATCTACTGGAATTTATTCTTTCTTCATCAGAAATCAAACCTGCTAACACTTGCATTTCGCCATCTTTCAAACGTAATACGGTACTCGCATTTCTTGTTCCAATTTGAAAAACAGATGCGCCATTTGTTGTTATAGTTTCCTTTCCAAGAGAGCTTACTTCTAAACCAACTTTTATATTAACAAAGTTATCTAAAGTAATGCGTGGTTCAATATCTAATTTAAGCCCCACATCTACATAGGTAACGTTCTCGGAAACCCCAACATTTGCAGTAGAGGTGGTGGTAATGATGGGGACCTTGTCGCCCACTTGCACTTTTGCTTTTTCATTATTTTTAACCCGAATTCTTGGATTTAACAACAAATTCACATCGCCTGTTTCTTTTTTAATATTTAGCGCAGGATTCGGTGAAACGCCAATTGTACTTGATGATATATTATTCAACTGCGTTAACGTTAAGCCTGCCGCACCGCCTAATACGCTAAACTTATTGGGATATTGAATGCCTAATTCTTGCAGGCGATTTTGACTTACCTCAAGCACCTCTATTTCTAGCATTACTTCAGGATCCGCAAGGTCGTTGGCGGCCACTAATTTTTCAGCGATTCGTACTGCTTCAGGTGTATCGCGCATCACCAGCATATTTAAGCGTTCATCTACAAAAATATCCTTCGTTTTTAACATTGATTTAAGTAAAGCAGAAACTTGTTTAGCACTTGTATTAGTGAAATAAAAACTTCTAACCGTTAAGTCTTGATACTCTTTTATTTTTGGCAGGGTGTTTGGGTATACTAAAACTGTGTTTTCAGACAAAATCTTCTTTTGCATGCCACTGCTTGAAATCACGCCTTCAATTGCATCTTCAATACTCGCTTTTTTAATATAAATACTAGTTTTAGTATCAGGCTTAATGTCTTTATCTAAAATAAAATTAATACCCGTCGCCTTAGATAATGCCTCAAAAGCAATTTTTATATTGACATCACGCAATTCTAAATTAATCGGTTTATCGAATTGCACCTTAAGATTCGGTAATTTCACCTTTGATGGTGGGTATTTTTCATCTAACAGTTTTTGAACACGCTTGGCCTCAATACTTTCTGAGTTTTCTAACAAGACTAAACGCAACATTTCTTTTGCTTCATCAAAGGCCTTATATTCAATCAACTCTTCCGCCATTGCTAATTTTTTTGATTGTTCAATTTCTCGCTCTAATTTCTGCTTATCGTTCAATGCCTTAGAATCTTCTGGCAAAAAGCGAAGTACTTTGTCTAAAATTAATTTTGCTTCATCATAACAATTATTTGATCGTGCTATTTCTGCTTCTGAATATAATTTATTTGCGAGTAATTCGGTAGTTAAAATCAAATTTTTACGCGCCTTAATTCCTTCAGGCTTCTTGGTAACATTTACTTTAGCCTCATCAAATGCAAATTCATTCACTGTATTCTTATTGATTGTAGTTTCCCAAGGCGCAAAGGCGCAACTAAGCAATAATTGTGTAGCAATTAGCGGCATGCATAACTGGGTGAACTTTTTCAGCAATTTATTATTAAAGATGGGCATTAAGCTAAATTAAGCAAATGAGATTTTAAAAAAGAGCAAAACTTACAATTTAGAAAATGGAGTTTTTTTGAAAATGACATATTAAAGGACAGAATTATGAGTTTATATTTTAGTCTGTGACCATTACAGAAATGCTTAATATTTGTGACTTTTTTATTACAGTAATAATTATATGTATAGTAACTATATTAGAAATATAACGAAGCTATTTAAGCTAAAATAAACTAAATCAACCTCTTTAAATTCTTAATCCATAAAAAAGCGGCAATTAAGCCGCTTTCATAAGTATACATTGGATTAAAGTTTACGCTTTTTTGTTAATCTGATTAACAGCAAGCCGGCAGCCAACATTGCAAATGTCTCTGGCTCAGGCACAGGTGTTGGGCCAGTTGCTGCATAAACATTGCTTAGTGAAAATACTAAGTCGTTATAATCTCTATCACCACCACCTAATATATCTTCAAAGCCAACAACTAAAGGTTGTCCAAACTTATTATCAAAAGCTGCGTGTATAAAACTATCTGGATTAGAGCTTGCATCACCTGTAAAAAAAGAAAATCCTGTATTTGTTACAGTCATTTTAAAAGTCAATAAGGTATTTGCTGCAAAAGCACCTAAGTTAATTTGTGTATTTGGCACTGCTGTTTGGTTATTTAATATTAAGCCATCTTTTCCTTGCAGGAACAAATCGTTTGAATACCCAGCCTCTTTAGATAAAAAAGTCAAAATCACTTCACCTGCAGTTGCCACATACAATTTATCAGTAGACGGTGAGTAGTTATAGCCCTCTGTAGCTATTGCTGAACTTGCTAAAGTTGTCAAAATTAATGCCGTAATAAGCTTAATGAATTTCATTTTGGTCTCCTAATAAAAAAATAAAAAATAAAAAATAAAAAATAATCTATGTAGTCAGAATAAGGGTCTTGTGTGACATTTTGTGTGGTTTAACACAAATATTCGTAGTCCGTATGGACTATATTAGTCTTAACGGGTAGTCTAAAAAGTTATTGTTGTAGTACTATTTACGTATTGCTGGGAATATACGCGTGTAAAAATAACAATATATAAATTTTTAAATCACCGCGCAAGGCCCAGCCTACCTAGTTATCTCAGTGCACAGTATTTGCAATAAGGCGCAGCAAGTGGTTCACCAATAAATAGTCCTTGTGCTGGCCATGCTACACTTTTCCAATACGCTTCTATCGCTGTTTCACCGGATAAATAATGTGTTAACAATACAGTCGAATTGGGAAACTTCTGCCAGTAATTACATGGTTCTGATACTGTGCCGTAACTAGCTGTTGCGCCTGCGCTCAACCACTTTAGACTACTCATTTGCCCACCCTCAAGCAAGTCGCCTCCATAAGAGGTTAGGTGATCAGCCAATGCACCCGGCATAAACCTAAGCGTTTCTAAATGAGGAACACTGACTAAGCCTGTTTGATAAAACATGATGTCTTTTTTATGTTCGATCGCATCACTATTCAGATTGTATAAATGTAATTTTTTTTCTGGAATATCAACTGTTTTGGGGAAGTATATAGACCTTGAACTGCGATTTTTATCAGAAGTATTTAGAAAATATCCACTTGCCTCATTCATATTAAAAGCGCTTAACACGCCACGATCTATCAAAGATTTAGTTTCATCTATTGATTCTGTAGGCATTAACATGGCGAGTTGCAAGCCAAGTTCTGAAGGGAGTTTTACTTTACTACCAAAATAGGGGCTCACCTTGCCCTGACCGCAAGCATTTTGACATTGTGTAGCATCAAACCCTAAGGTTAACGCTGCAGTGATTGAATTACACTCCACCGCATAAGGCGCCGTCCAGACTAAAAGGATGACTTGAATATCTGGCTTTAACTGATCAGTTATTTGCTTTTTAAGCGCATTAAATTGCTCAACATTTAGTTTTCTGGGGTTTCCAGGAATGTTGACTTTAATTAAGTTGTCTTTTGGTATTTCTCGTAGTTTTAGATAGTACTGCCCTATATCAAGACTATTTTCATTTGCAGTATTCACGACTACGGCAACCTGAGCTGGTCTTAAAACAGAGTCTACTGCATATACTTCACCTGCAAACAGTGGCAACAGCAACGCCAAAAATATAAGGAATCTTTTCATCAGAAAACTATATCACTAAATACAAAAAAGCTATCGACCAAAATATGATCGATAGCTAAATTAGGAGATTTAATTGTAAAACTAGTTAAGTTATTAACCTAACTTGCGACGGCGAGATATAAATCCCATAAAACCTAAACCAGCTAAAAACATTGCATAAGTTTCTTCTTCAGGGACTGGCGTCAGATTTAAAGTTCCAGCATAAGATCCACCACCTGAACCAGTCACCAACCCTCTAACTTGCAAAGTGTAATTACCGGCCAACAAAGGATTAGGTGAAGTTAAGACCACAGTCTCAATACTGACGCCTGGAATAGGGTTAACCATAGTAGCCCAAGGTGAAATAATACTGCCACCTACTGTGCCTATAGTGTTTGAATGACCAGCATAAAGTCGCGCTTGCAAATTACTTATTCCTAAAAAGGAACCGACATTAACAGTAGTAGCTGCTGCACTAGCAAAACCATCAGGTATAGTAAAATAATAGGCATCATAAAAAGTGATACTTGATGCACTTATGAATGTATTACCATAATTAGCAGATGCTGGTAAAGCACCGATGGTTAAG
>JAIYEJ010000098.1 GCA_027487055.1 Methylotenera sp.
CAAGATATCGATATGACCAAATTATGCGCTTAGGCTGGAAAATCTTTATTCCAATCACTTTGGTATGGATTGTTTTTGTGGGTGCGATGATGCAAACTTCATTGGGGTATTTATTCCATTAAATTTATGTTTAAGGCTATTAAAAACACATTAGGTAGTTTAATGCTGGTCGAGATGCTAAAAGGCATGGCAGTGACTGGTCGTTACTTCTTTGCACGCAAAATTACGATTCAGTATCCTGAAGAGCGTACGCCGCAATCACCACGTTTCCGCGGTTTACATGCGTTACGCCGTTATCCAAATGGTGAGGAGCGTTGTATTGCTTGTAAACTTTGTGAGGCAGTTTGCCCAGCAATGGCCATTACCATTGAATCAGAACAACGAGAAGATAATACGCGCCGCACAACTCGCTATGATATTGACCTTACTAAATGTATATTCTGTGGCTTATGCGAAGAATCTTGCCCCGTAGATAGTATTGTAGAAACTCGCGTGTTTGATTACCACGGCGAACAGCGTGGTGATTTGCTATACACCAAAGAGATGTTGCTTGCGATAGGTGATAAGCACGAAAAACAGATTGCCGAAGACAGAGCACTAGATAAAAAATACAGATAAAAAATACAGATAAAAAATACAGTTAAAAAATAAAGATAATTATGGCATTCACCGATATCATTTTTTACACATTGGCAGCGATATTGCTGTTTGCAGGTTTACGCGTAATTACCACGCGTAACCCTGTGCATGCAGCATTGTTTTTGGTGTTAGCATTTTTTACTGCTTCTGGGATATGGTTGTTATTAGAAGCAGAGTTTTTAGCAATCACTTTGGTGCTGGTATACGTGGGTGCAGTGATGGTATTGTTTTTATTCGTAGTTATGATGTTAGATATTAATATAGATAAGCTGCGTGAAGGCTTTTGGGAGTATTTGCCTATGGCAGGCTCAATTGGCTTATTGATGGCAATTGAGATGGTGTTGGTGCTCGGTGGAAAATATTTTGCGCCGCCCAAAAATATTACACATCCTGAAGGTTATAGCAACACTGCAGAGCTTGGCAGGGTGCTTTATAGCGATTACTTGTTAACTTTTGAATTAGCATCAGTTGTGTTACTTGTGGCGATAGTTGCCGCGATTACTCTCACATTAAGAGACAGAAAAGAAAGTAAATCCATGAATGCAGCAGATCAAGTGTTGGTTAAAAAACAGGATCGATTGCGTATTGTAAAAATGGATGCAACGGTAGAAACAAAATCTGAGCAGAATGGTGAGGATAAAGCATCATGATCGGACTTTCGCATTACCTTGTTTTAGGCGCGCTGCTATTTGCTATTAGCGTAATTGGCATTTTTTTAAATCGCAAAAATGTGATTATTTTGCTCATGTGTATTGAATTAATGTTGCTTGCGGTTAATTTGAATTTTATTGCATTCTCACATTATTTAAATGACGTTGCTGGTCAAGTGTTCGTGTTTTTTATACTCACAGTTGCAGCCGCTGAATCGGCAATTGGTTTAGCTATTTTGGTTGTTCTGTTCCGTAATCTACGCACCATAAACGTAGATGATTTGGACGCATTAAAAGGTTAAATGTACTTATATTTATGAATATGCAAGCACTGTTAATTTGGATTCCTATATTGCCGTTGATTGCAGCGGCAGTAGTAGGTTTGCTGGGCTGTAAATTGCCACGCAGTGCGGCACATCTGATTACCATCACGGCGGTAGGCGTGTCTTTTGCACTTTCTGCATGTGTGCTAAGTGCCACAATAGATGGTTTCTACACAAATTATAATTTATATACTTGGTTAACTTCAGGCAGCATTGAGTTTAACGTGGGTTTTCTTATCGATAACTTAACCGCTATGATGATGGTTGTTGTTACATTTGTTTCGCTAATGGTACATATTTACACAATCGGCTATATGCATGAAGACCCGGGCTATGCGAGATTTTTTAGCTATATTTCGCTTTTTACATTTGCCATGCTAATGCTCGTGATGTCGAACAATTTTATGCAGCTCTTTTTTGGATGGGAAGCAGTAGGTTTAGTTTCTTACTTGCTTATTGGTTTTTGGTATATACGACCAACAGCAGTCTACGCTAACTTAAAGGCTTTTTTAGTTAACCGTGTAGGGGACTTTGGTTTTCTGTTAGGTATAGGATTAGTGTTGTATTACACAGGGAGCTTAGATTATGCAGCAGTTTTCAAAGCTGCACCTGCACTTTCTGAAACGCAAATTAATATCATTCCAAACTTGACTTGGTCTTTGATGACGGTCACTTGTATTTTATTATTTATTGGGGCGATGGGTAAATCTGCCCAAGTTCCTTTACACGTTTGGTTACCAGATTCTATGGAAGGCCCAACGCCTATTTCAGCTTTAATTCACGCTGCAACGATGGTCACGGCGGGTATCTTTATGGTGGCGCGCATGTCGCCATTGTTTGAATTATCAAATACTGCATTAGCTTTTGTGATGACAATAGGTGCAGTCACAGCATTGTTTATGGGTTTTTTAGGCATCATCCAAAACGATATTAAACGCGTTGTGGCTTATTCTACGTTATCACAGTTAGGATACATGACTGTTGCGCTAGGGGCTTCAGCATATTCGGTTGCAATTTTTCACTTGATGACGCATGCATTCTTTAAAGCGTTGTTGTTCTTAGCGGCTGGTGCAGTAATTATGGGAATGCATCATGATCAAGATATCCGCCACATGGGTAACCTTAAGAAATACATGCCTGTGACTTGGATCACCTCTTTAATTGGATCACTTGCGCTTATTGGCACTCCATTTTTTGCAGGCTTCTACTCAAAAGACAGTATTATTGAGGCGGTAGGCGCAACTCATTATGGTTTGGTAACTAACTTTGCATATTTCGCAGTGCTAGCAGGTGTGTTTGTGACCGCATTTTATTCTTTCAGGCTTTATTTCTTGGTGTTTCATGGCAAAGAAAAATGGCGTGAATTAAAACACGACCATCATGAAGATGATCACGGGCATCATCATGGTTTAGGGCAGCACGATAATCCGCACGAACCTGGCTGGGTGGTGAAGTTGCCTTTAATCTTATTAGCAATTCCATCAGTATTTATTGGATATTTGGCGATTGTACCCATGTTGCATGGAAAGTTTTTCTCTGGTGTGATTTGGCTCAATGCAGAGGCGCATCCAGCGATGCATGAGCTTACACATCACTTTATCACGGTGTTACATACGCCAGCAGGTATGGCGTTACATGGTTTTATGACACTGCCTTTTGTATTAGCGGCTTCTGGCGTTACATTGGCTTGGTTTTTTTACATGGTCCGTCCTGATATTCCAGCTTTCATACAAAAAAATTGCAGTGGTATTAACAAAATTTTAGAAAACAAATATGGATTCGATAGCTTTAATGAACGTTATTTAGCAGGTGGCG